>JBDTWO010000022.1:0-35983 GCA_040006635.1 Chloroflexota bacterium | reverse complement strand
TAATGGGGAAGCCCATTTTGCGATATGCCCAGGCGAGTACGGCAAAGGTGGAGAGCGCCGCACCAAGTACGAAGAGCGGCGGGAATAAAAATTCAGAGGCGATTTTGTTATTGATGATAAGCGTGCCTAATCCCAATACCATGCCAAGGATGATCCAGAAAATATAAAAGGATGGCAGTTTGAGCGTGGATGATTTGCGATTACTGGTGGAACTTATGCCGTGATACACAGCCAGCGGTCCGCAAAAGAGACCGAGGAAGATCGCGGCGATTTGACCCAGGTTGTAGCTCAGAAGATCGTCAACCGGTAGAAAGGCTTGCAAGCCAAAGTATCCGATTAAGGCGGCTAGACCGAGCAACATAAGTAAAATGCCAACGAGGACTGCAATGTATGCCCAGAATTTTGAAGGTGTGGTTTGCATGAGGTTTTCCTTGTTAATGGGATGTGTCACCCTGAGCGTTAGCGAAGGGTCTCTACTGCCATAAAAGAGATTCTTCACTGCACTCAGAATGACAGCACTTCAAGAATTTTTAAAACTTTTCCACTTCGCCGAGTTGGGATAGGACTGCGACGGCGCGCTGTCTGGTTTCAGGTGTGCCTGATCGAAAAGCGTACATTGCTTTTTGACGGGCAGTGGTCATATCCGGCGCGTCGAGGGACTTGATCATCTCATTCAGGCTCTGGTCTGCTGAGGTGACTTTGGATTGATCTGTTTGAATAGCTGCTTCAGGCAAAATGATTTTTTCGCCTTTGCGGTTCATGAACCAACATTTATTGTTGTTGATCTGATTCCAACCCACGATGCTCCCAAACAACCACAAGGCTCCATTACCAAAGATGAATATTCCAATGCCGTCAGATGGATAGTGTCCTATGTTCAGAGCCAAATTTGCTATGCCTGCGCGCAGAGCGATGAGTAATAGCCCTTGCTGGGTATGGCGATAGACAAACGTGTTTTTGGAAGTCAATCCAAATAAGAGCGGCGCGTGTAGAACTAGAGGAATCAAGGCAGCAAAAACTTTTTCATTTGTGGTGGCTGAGTTGTAGGATAAATTAGAAGCTGCAGTTAAAAAAACTGGAACTGTGATGATGGATGAGAAGAACAACCAGGTGTAAACACGCTGGGCGGTTTTCTTATCGTTGTTGCTGACTGTAAACGAAGTATCCGAACCAGGGTTCGTGCGCAAGAGCCAAACGACCGCGAGGAAAAATAACGCGCCTGCGATTGTCCAAAACATCAGGATGAGCGCAATGCCAATCGGGAGAAGCCAGCGTAGCCACTTCGTATGTGTGAGCTGAGAAGTGATTCTGACAGTTCGGGCATTCATGGATTTTCCCAGGCTGGGGTTCAATAACAGAATCACCAAAGCCGCAACTGCCGCGATGACAACACTGAAGGCACATGCCATGACCACAAGTAAAGAATAATTCATGGCTTACTCCCACGCCTCGAGCGTTTCGCCCAGTTCACGCACGCGCACCCGCAGTTGTTCACGCGAACGTTCGATGTAGATGGCAAGCCCCATGATGAACAAGCCAGCGCCAAAAGCCACAAACCAACGGTTGATATCGTAGACCGAAACCAAAACGATCAGTTGTGCCAAAATATTCAGCGCACTGAATCCAATGCCAGCAAAGAACGGAACTTTTCTCTTTTGCAGTGTGCCCCACCAAACCACCAGGAGCGCCTCGACCAACAATAAAACGAAGTAGGGGAGTCCCTGCACGCCGTTCAGCGATTGGATGAACGTGGTGACCAGCAACACGCCCAGTCCAAGGATCTCAATGCCGATTGCGTAACCTTTACGTTCACGGTGCAGTTCGAGATAGGCAATGCCCATGAAATACAGTCCGCCTGGGATGGCATATAACTGTGGTTGCGAGACATCGTTCATGAACAACACGATCACCCATGCCAGTTCCAGCAATGCCATGCCGAGATAACCAAGACGATACATCTTTCCGCGGTAAGCGATGGTGACGTATAACGCTCCGGCGAATGCCAATGTCGCGGCGGTGGCGGTCCAGTGAGTTGTGACTTGCGATAAGTTGATCGCCACGGCAAGCGCTGTCAACGTGATGGAGGCTTGGGTCAATGGGACCAGCCACACACTGAGGGATTTGACGCGGGCGGATGCCGCATCCAGAATGCGACCGAGGAGATAGAGTCCGAATCCGATTCCGCCGAAGACTGCCACCGCGTCGGCAAACTGGACGTGAGCCTGCTTCAGCGCTGCTCCAGCCACCAGCAAGCTGAAGCCGACTGCGCCGTAGACGAGCGCGCCTTCCATCCATAGGAGCGAGAATAACGCGAACAGTATGGCGTAACCCGTGGCAACGATGATGGTGGTGTCGGTGCCGGTCAGCGCGAGCGATTGCCAAATGACCATCTCGATAATGGCGAAGGCAAAGAACGGACGTGCCCACGCGTGACCGAAGAGGCGGTTGAGGAATGAGAAGCGATACGTTTTGTTTTCGTCGGTGAGTTCGGTCTTGCGCTCGAAGGCATAACCGACCAGCGAAGTGATCCACGTCATCGCGAGGAAGGGGATCGTGATATAGCGGGCGGGTCCTCCGGACGGATTGATCGTGAAATACGCGAGCACGGTCATATGTATGGCGAAGAGCGCGGGGTAGATCCACGCGGGTTTCTTGAAGAGATAGGCTGAGACGAAATAGAGCAATGCGGCAACACCGAATGCAATTGTTAGCGGAAGTGGGGCGGTGTATGACAGCGAGAGCATGCTGATGCTGAGCGCATACGCCAACAGATAAAATGGAATCGCGGGATGTGTCAGCCATTGCACCAACATGCCCTGCCCGATAGGCGCGAGTTTTTCTTTGTGGAAGAATATTCTCCCGATGGCGATATAGGCGACGATGAGCGGCAACCACGCGAGTCCATACCAGCGGACATCGAGCGAAGTTAATGTAATTAGTAAATAATAAGGTACAGCGGCAAGCCATGCGGCGGGATAGATGAATAAGGCTTCGCGGAATATCCATGCTGAAAGTGCGTAAAGAATCACGCCTGCTGAATAGATCTGGATTGCTAGGGCTCTGTCACTGCTTGCAACCGCTAAAGCAATCGCGCTCAATAAGAATCCAGGGGCGTAGAACGGCGCGGCGAAGGGATGGATATCTGATGTTTCGGTTTTACGCGTGCGATCAAAGAGTTGTCCGATGGCGAGATAGATGTAAGCAAACGCGATGAATATCCACGCGACCCAGGTTGATTCGAAACGGTCCGTTTGATGGAGGATGAGCAGGGCAATGATCGGGGTCAAGACGGTGGAGAGATATAGCCATAATGATTGTTGGAAGATGTACGCTGATACACCATAGACAACTGCGTTCAGGATCAAAACGTAAGTTGCCACGGTTTCATTTTCAAAGGCGACCATCGCACCGATGGCAGTGAGAGCATAACCTGCGCTATACAACGCCCAAGTAGGAACCATCGCAATGCCTTTGGATTTTGATTTGCTGACGAACAATCCAATTGCAACATACAGTGGCGCGAGGATGGCAAGCCAAACTCCCCGCCATGCGAGCGGATATTCGACGTATGCAAGAATCTGTGTAAGCAAAACTGGAATGGTGTATGCGGCGAAGAACAAGAAGAATGTGGATGCGATCTTTTGCGTTGTTTCGTCGGCTTTGTACCAGAACTTGAAGATGAAATCTTCGTAGGTGTGATGCCGTCCATAATGGACAGTGATGTATGAGATCAAAGCCAGCGTGATGGTAATGGCAAGTGCATAGATGTTGGTAATGCGATGTGTCGTGGATACTGCGAGCGCGTAGCCAGAAAGTACATAACCCGCGAAGTACGGTCCATGTGAATAGCGGACTTTGCTTTTGTCCAGCGCGAATCCGATGGCGATCAAGACTGTTGCCCATAACAGCCAAGGGATGACAAATTCGAGATAGGTGAATTTAAATCCGTAGATGCGCCAGGCGATGGTGAATGGGAGGATGCTCAGCCATGCGGCGATGTGTGTATAGCGGCGTGAGCGGGATACCCATGCAGATGCGGAATAGAAAAGCACTGCTACGGCTTGAAGCAAAATAACCGCTAGCAGAAAGCGATTGTCGATGCTGTTATAAGCTCCGCCAAAAAAATCGAGAGTGGTTGGTACGCTTATGAGCAAGCCAATGACTGTGAAGAACTGTGCGGAACTGAAGAGCGGAGCGGCGTACGTGGAGTCAATGCGTCGGAACCAGAGAACAAGCCCAAGGTAGGCGAGAGGCGGAACGACCAGTCCAAGCCACGCATATTCTTGCGCGTTTAACTCAAAGAGCAGAGTCGCGCACCAGATGGGGAATGTCCATGCAGCAAGCCATTGGAAGAGATTGCGGGTTGCGGTTCGGATGCTGCCGATGGATTTTCCAAAGAGAACTTGAACGAAATCTTCCCAGGTTTGATGCCGGTTGAAATGAACGAGCAGGGCCGAGGCGACGGCGGCGAGAATCCAGAAACCGAAAGTCCATGTGAGAGTCGTGCGATCGATGAGCGACCAGGCAACTGCCCACGAGAGGAAAATGTAGCCGCCGAGATATAAGCCGTGCGAGTAACGGACTTTCGCGCGGTCGAGGAGCGTGCCCGCGATGGCGTGGATAGCTCCGAGTGCGGTCCAGATCAATGCGTATTGCGGCGTAGTGAGTGGTTGACCGAAGATCTGTTTTCCGTAACCAATGAAGAATAAGGTAGCGGGCAGGAAGGCGATGAAGGGTTCAATAAACAAAAGCCAGCGGTTTTGATAAAGCCGCGCGGATGCAATGGCAAGTAGAGCTACTGCGGCTTGCGCGAGAATGACAGGCAAATAGTCTTTGAGTTGTGTGCCAGCGAATGCAGAGAATGTATCTGGCAGACTTAATGCCAAGCCTAATGATGTGAGCGCGAAGGCGAAGACGATCCACGGTTGATGGAACATGCTTGACCAGAATTTTTGAACGTCTCTGGATTCTTTTTGGGCTGTGAAGAAAAGTATCCGCTCGAAGAGGATGTAGAACGCGGCGATGCCGACCCAGGCGAGTGCATCATACGCGGCTGGGACTTTAAATAATGTGAGGCTTTGACTGAAGGCAATGGTGAAGGTCAATGTACCAGCCCATGCCCATGCGGATGAATATTTAGCGGCTTTGAAATAAGATGCACTGAAGGTAAACAGTGCCGTCGCGATGAGTGGGACTACGACACCGATCCATGGTGTGAAAGTTTTTGTGTCACGTAAAACGATGGAGACGATGACGGCATATGCGGTGAGTGCATACCCAACGATGAAAACAGGTGTGTAATGGAATTTCGCACGGCTTTTTTCGCTCCACTTTAAATAAACTGCAATGGGCGTATACACTAAACTAGCAAGCAAAACATAGGCAAGCGACTGTGCATAGATTGGGGTTTTGAAAATTTCCAGCGATAACTGGAAAAACCAGACGAACAACAGGCTGGCGATGATCGTTTCCACAACGCGGTTGTAGAGGTAGGCGAGCCCGATCGTGGATGCGACCGTGATCAGGAGTGTGGTCAGAAGCGGATAGCGATCAGCGATTGAAGTGGATGAGTAACTTGGAATGGATATCAAAATACCAAGTGTACAAAGGGCATACACATAGGTGTGAAATGGCAGACGATATTCTTTGGCGTATTTGAATAGTCCCTGCCCGGCGCCGATGTAGGCAAGCCCGAGGAGTGCGAGTATTGCTCCAAGCCACAAAGAAGACAGATCATTTCCACGCCATGCCACGGCGACCCAAACCGGGAACAAGAATCCGATGGGCCACAGGAAGAGCGATTTTCCCAAACCAAAAGGCAACCAGGTGGAGACGGCGTTCAATGATGAATGCCCTCCGCTGTGTTGGAGAAGGAATGAGAGTAGATATACAGCAATGCCAACGCCCAGGGATATCAAAGCCGGGGTGAATTGCCACTTAGCCGGGTTGATCAAATAGTCAAGCGGCAGGACGAATAATGCCGCGCCTGCGAGGATATGTCCCATCGTGAAGAGCCAACGTGCATGGACTTGAGTCTTTTTCAAGCCTGCGCCGATGAGAATATATGTGAGCGCGAGTCCGCCAATGGCAACGGTCAACCAGCTCATCGGATGGATGATCTTTATATTGTTGAACCATTTACCAAATGCGATTGCAAATGGCAGAATGAATAAACTCGAAGCTGAAAGTGTATAGAAGGAGTTCCCGAAGATGTAGGCGCAGATCGTCAGGTCGAGTGCGGCGATGGTCATTGCAATCACGCCAGCCCAGACTTTATCAAACGAGGTGAAGAAACCGCCGAATGCTCCGAGTGCTATCAAAAGCAAACCGGTAATGTTGAGCGCGGTAACGTAATTCTTGAGTATGGGCGATTCGGATTTGATCCGCTGGGTGCGTTGACCGATGAAGATATACATCAGCGCTAGTACGGATGTCACGGTGGCATACCACTCAATTGAGAGTTCTGTGACGTGCAAGCCGTATACAATCGTCCCGATCGAAGCCGCGAGCGCAGCATACGCAAAGACAAGCGCTGGGAATCCGATTGCCAGAACCGCATATCCAATGGTGGCAGAGAGGAAAGCCAGCAAGTGACCGGTTAGAGGTTTGATCGGTAACAGAATGACATATGCTACGCTGACCGGGATCAAAATCTGCGAGAGGTAACGCGCAGCGTGCAGAATTTCTTTCCAACTCTCTTTGGCTTTTGCATGGCGGACTGCGGCAACCGCCATCAACGTTCCAGCTGCAGTGACGGAAGCAACGCTCCAATCCATGGGTAAATGCAACAAACGTGTGAAGGTGAATAACACACTGCCGCCAGCCAGCAGGGTCAGGTAATCGAAGAACTCACCCTTTGTGCGGCGTGCTGTGAATGCATACAGTGCGGTGCAGAGGATCGTTACTACTAACCAGTAGGCGGGACCGTTGACTTTCCCCATCGCACCGAGTTGATAGATTGCTGCAAAGTCCACGGCAACCAGAATCGCACCGATGCCGGTGAGCACAGTCCCAGCTTGCGCCAATTTGAGACGCGTCCGCACCAGCCAGCCGCCGGCGTAAAAGGTCAATGGGATGGAGGCAATGAAGACCAGTTGCAAGATCGGGTTGAACTGATTCCAGAAGCGGATCACCAACACTGCCGCAGAAACCACGATCATGAATGCGCCAAGATATAACAACGCGCGCAACAATGCGCCGGAGGTCGCGGCGTCTGTGATCACTTTGCGCCAGTCAACGGGCGGCTTCTTGGGTTTGGGAGGGGCAGCGGGTTTAGGAGCAATTACCGGCTTGGGCTTTGAGGCGGGCGTAGGGATCGCAACCGGCACCGCTTGTTTTATATCCGCTTTTAATACGGCGGGGGCAGGTTTTATATCTGCAACTGGTTCGGCTTTTGCAACGGGCGCGGGGATGGGTTTTACTTCGACAGGTTGGGGCTTTTCAGGGGCGGTCTTTGGCAGAAGCTTCTCAAGCAGTGCATCCTGCTTTTTCTCCACGACCGTAAGAAGCGTATTGATCTGGCTTGGGCTGATCTCAGAACGGTCGCTCAGCCAGTCTGCGAGATATTCAAGATGCTGATACTCCTCGAGCGGACCGCGTTCGAAAGCTTCGCCACAATGCGAACATTGCAACAGGGCTGTGTTGCTGGTCGCATGCTTGCAATTAGGACATTCCATGATAGCCGCCTTTTATTCCAATATTAAATACAACTGATATTTGTAACCCCATTATCTCGATATGGAACTGCCAAAGCCAGAGAATTAACTGCCAAAAACCGCCAACTTTTAAAAAAGTAGCGCAAGCTGTCAGCTTGCGCTACAAAGTTACTTCAGCGCCACTCCAGTGCGTGCCGGGATGGTGAGCCTAAGCCGTCCATCCAGGGATATATCGGATGCTTCGCCGAACACCACCTTGGGACTTTTCTTCGCCTCATACGTGACGTGAATATGCTCGGGCGATTCTGAGACGTTCAGCGCCACGATGAATGTTTTGCCCTCGAAAGTTCGCGAGTATGCGTAGACTCCATGCGCCGACCACAAACGGTTGAAATCACCGCGCCGCAGGGCTGGGTTTTTCTTGCGCAAGGCGATCAACTCTTTTAAATATTCCAGCAGATTTTTATCCCACTTGTTTTCATCCCACGGGAAGGACTTGCGGCAATAGGGGTCGTGTTCACCATCCAGGCCGATCTCATCGCCATAGTAAATGGTCGGCGCGCCGGGATAGGAGAACATAAACAGCCAGGCTAGCTTTACAGCAGATTTATCACCGCTCACACAGGAGAGAAAGCGCGGTGTGTCGTGGCTATTGAGCAGATTCAATTGCGAGTATGTGATGTCCTGCTTATAAAGCCCGAGGTTGTGATCAATGCGGTTTGCAAATTCATGCGCATCAATTCCGTGGTGAATGCCATCGTAGTTGGCTTGTTGGCGTAAGACGCGCGAGTCAAGGTGCCTGGCGCCAAAGAATGCGAGCGCTGGTTTGGTGACTTCGTAATTCATCACCGCATCGAACTGATCGCCCTGCAGCCAGCGCTGTGATTCGTGCCAGATCTCGGCCACGATATACGCTTCCGGGTTGACCGCCCGCACGCGGTTACGGAACTCCTGCCAGAAAGAGTCATCGTCAATTTCAGTGGCAACGTCGAGTCGCCAGCCGTCGATGCCGAACTTGATCCAGTATTCGGCAACATCAAATAGGAACTCACGGACGGCCGGTGTGTTGGTGTTGAACTTGGGCAGGGCGGGTAAATTCCACCAGCCGCGATATCCGATGGCGGCGATGCTATCTTCATGCCCCAAAAGTTTCTGCTCATTCGGACCCGGGTACGCGCCCCAATGCTTCTTGCCGTTCAAGCGTTCAGGGTCGAAGAAGAACCAATCCTTGTAGGGCGAGCCGTTGCCATTTTCAAGCACATGATGGAACTGCCAAAAGCCGCGCGAGGCGTGGTTGAAAACACCATCTAATACGATGCGGATATTTTTCTGGTGAGCTTTATCGAGTAAATACCGGAAGGCTGCATTGCCGCCCAGCAATGGATCGACGTTGTAATAATCGAAGGTGTGGTAACGGTGATTCGAAGCAGAAGCCAGGATCGGGTTGAGATAAAGAGCCGTGATCCCCAAATCCTTCAAGTAATTGAGCCGTTCTGCAACTCCGTACAGGTCGCCGCCTTTGAAACCCATCGAAGTGGGCGGCGAATCCCAAGATTCGAAGGTCAATTGATCGTTTGGGTTACGTGTGCTCTTTGCGAAACGGTCGGGGAAAATCTGATAAAAAATTGCGTCCTGCACCCAGTCGGGAGTTGTTATCATGAATCAGCCTCTGTGTTGGATTAAAGTAGGACAAGAGGTCATCTTGTCCTACAGTTTGATTCTACTTCATTTCGGTTAAGAGAGTAAAAACGACAATGGGATTTTTATATTCTTTTCAAGAAGACTCACCAGTATTCCCAAACAACATTTGCTCAAGCAAGGTCCGTTGCAAGATGATGAAGATCACCACTACCGGCACGGACATGATCAATGCCAACGAACCGATCTGACTCCACGGTTGGGTCGCTCCCGATGCCAGGATGGAATAAATGGACATAGCCAGCGTGACATTCTGTGATTTATCGACGAACAGCCAGCCAATTGCAAATTCTGAATACCCCATCAAGAAAGCGATCAAAGCCGAGACCGCAATGGATGGGATTGCCAGCGGCAGGCTGATGTTGAGAAAGGTTCTAAAGTTACCAGCGCCATCCAGGAAGGCGGCTTCTTCCAACTCTTTGGGGATCGCCTGAAATGCTGCGCGCATATTCCAGACACAGAATGGCATCGCAAAGGTGGCATAAATGATCGCCAGTCCAAATAGTGTCGTGCGGATCTTCATAATGCTGAGAACAATATACAGCGGAGTTGTAAAAGCGATCGGCGGCAGCATGGCAGTCAAAAGCATGAGGAACAACCCGACTTTTCGCCCAGGGAAGCGGAAGCGCGCAAAGGCGTATGCCAGGCTGATGCCGAAAAAGACCGCGCCAAACGCTGCACTACATGAAACCATCAGGCTGTTCTTTAACAGGTTGCTAAAGGTCACAGACTGATAAGGTTTATCCAATACCTGTTTCATTGGTGCGAGCCCAACCTCTTTTGGGAGCAACCGAAATTCTACGGGACGGCTTTTCAAAGAGCTATCGAATGCCAGGCGTGCCATGCTCCAGATCGGCAAAATCACAAACAATGCGATCAAGACAAGTGTAAGCTGCGTCAGCACCTGTTGGGTCAGATTTGGTTTACGCATAGGTTACGCCCTCATCTGCTTTTGTCCAGCGGTTAAAGATCATGACAAACCCGACCAAGACTAACATCGTTATGATGTTAAGTGCAGCGGAAAATGCAAACTGTCCATTTGCGCCGAAGCCTCCGCTTGGGTTGAAAATATTATAGGAAAGAGTAGCAAGAGTGGTCATGGAGAAATTCTTATGCTGGATAGCAAAGATCTGGATCAAATAGAATTGATTAAAGGCGAATATTCCACGGATGATGATCGCCGGTACTACCAGCGGCATCAATAAGGGCCAGGTCACATGCCGAAATGTTTGCCAGGCGTTTGCGCCGTCAATGGCAGCCGCATCGGATACTTCGGCGGGCACCTGCTTTAATCCAGCGGAAGCTGCCAGCATCATAAAAGGGAAGCCATACCACAAGCCTGCGGTCAAAAGCACTACGAGCGTCATGTTTGGATTATGTTGCCAGCCATTGAGGAATGCAAATGGGACGCCTTTACCCAGATCTTGGACAGCCAAAGCCAGCCAGCCAAACGGCGATGCGAAGATCGTGACCCACATCAACGCGCCAATGGTTTCAGGAATCGCCCAGGGCAAAATGAACAACGTCTGCCAGCCGCGCCGGAACCGTATGTCTTTATTCCAGAGCAACAACGCTGCACCCACGCCCATCACGGTTTGTAATCCCACTGAAAGCACAGTCCATAAAATATTGAAAACCAGAATGCCTCTTGATGTTATCCAATTGAACATAGGTGTGTAAGATCTAAAACCCAAAAACTGCACAACCTTGGATCGGAATGGGAAGTCCAGATGAATAGCCGCGGCTTTACCGGTCAGTCCTTCCCAAACTGCGCGCCATACGCCGCCATTCATTCCATCCTTGATCGAAATGCTATTGAAGTCGGTCCATGAAATTGCGAGTTGGAAGATCAAGGGGAATAACGTAAATATCGCAAAGAAGATGAGTCCCGGCACCAGCCATGGAATGGCTTGCAACACCTCACGGCGATTGAAATGCTGCGCCTCTTTCTGACCCCGGAAATTGCTGAGGCTTTCTAGAAGTTTCTCCCAGCCCAAGCTGATTGTCTCCGCCGCGGCAAGTGACAATGGCACAGTGAGCACCAGAATATATTGAGGCCATTTGGTGGGCCAAAGCAAAAGGAAAAATATTGCAATGCCCAACCAAAGCACATAGACACGTTCTTTCTTCCATAAACGTGCAAGACCAAATGCACCCAATATCGTGATGAGCAGGTCTGGAGCAATCACAAATACATCAGCATGCCATACGCTGGGTGACATGCTGAGCCAAACGAACGGTTGCCAGAACGGGAAATTTGCACTTTGAACTTCACTTGCGCCGGTGGCATAGCCCGCATGATATAGCACCGAGTCTTTTAACCGCCCGATTGGGTCGGGCCACAGATATGGGTCAGCGGCAAAAAATATGATGACACCAACAACTCCCCATAGCGCTCCTTGCCGTAGAAACCGGCTGACCTCATTTTTTTCTTTTGCATCTAGGAACCAATCGATGAGAATGGCAATCGCTATCAGACAATACATATACTTGGACGCGGCTGTCAGACCAAGAAACACAGCCGAAACCAACAGCCAGCCAGTTTTGTTTTTTTGCTTCTTACTCTGCAGATACGCCATGACCATGATCAAACTGGTCAATGCAGGCAGTGCCTCCAACATCACTTGTGAATCGTATTTGATGGTGAAGGTATGGAAAGCCAGCAATGCACCGCCGATTGGGTTGATCAGTGCCAATAAAGCGACGGTTACTGTTCCAAAGATTGCGCCGATATTTCGTGCGGCATGCAGCAATTCCTTCGGCAGGAAGTTATCTGGTCCCGCTGTAGTAGGGCGGTCGGGGGTTAGGGGTACTTCGGGGGCCGAGAGCAGCCCGAAGCCAAATATGATCTTGGAAAGCGGGGGGTGTTCGGTGCGGTAGTTGGCTTCCTGAAACCCAGCCCAGTCTCCGGCGCGGATGAGCTGCGTAAATTCCTGGGCGGCGCGCATGTAGTCGTCTTCATCGTAATCCACCGGCAGCAGATTAACTGCCCTTGAGCGCAGCGACCAGGCAATGGCAATCACTACAACGATTGCCAGAATTCTTAATATCAACGAACCTTGTTTGGAGAGTTTCACAGTTCGAATCCCTTAATAGAACCCTTGCGTAAGTAGTATCTTGATCTGTGTAGTTAATTTTTAAGCCACGGATTTCACAGATTCTCACGGATCTATTTAAAAAAAATCAGTGGAAATTCGTGTAATCTGTGGCAAAAAAGACTTTTGCAAGAGGTCTAATCTCAAGCTTATAGCCTTATTGAATATTCTAACGAATTATAAGACTCATTTCGGTCTGCACGGCAGAGTATAATTCGCGCAAAGGATGATCCATTATGGAAGTTGACCCCAACAGTCTTGACCCTGAATTACGCACTGCCAAATTTGCCGCCCTCGCATCCGCCGCGTTGGGCTTGATGAGTTTGTGCCTTGCCATCGTCCCGGCGTGCGGCGGTATCACGAGCATATTGGGAATTGTGTTGGGTTACTATAGTCTAAGAACTGAACAGAGCAAAACCGCGCTGGCCGGAGTGGTCATTTCAGGTTTCGGGATCTTAATGACGATCGTGTATACGCTCTTCCTGACCTTTTTCCATAAATAAAGGTTTCTGAGATCAGCATTGAATATTCAACTCACCATACGCAGGTCAACATTGTCACACGACATCTATGCCACTCTTGCCCTATAAGCGCTTGAGAAGCGAGATAAATCTCGCATTACGAGTATCACTATTTGAGTTGAAAGATATAAGCTTGATAGGATGGTAATTCAGCAACCGGTTTGTAATCAGTGAATGTTCCACCATTGATTGTTAGAGCTGCAGCTGTGGTGGTATCGAGTAGTGAAAGCGGGGAGAGTGCACCGTCAGAAAGAAGTTTTTCTTTCAGATTCAATCCATAATCCGAAATTGACGTCCCTTTGAGGTTGATCAGAACCAAAATATTTTCTGTGTCACTATGGCGCAGAATTGCATAGACGCCCGGGTTGCCGGTTTCAAGAACTGTTAGACTGCCGCTGCGCAATACCGGATGTTCAGCGCGAAGCTTCGTTAGTGTGCGATAAAGATTTAGCAAAGAGCTCGGATCTTTTTCTTGAACGGCTACATTGACTTCGACATAGTTCGCGTTTGGTGCGCGCCAGGGTGTGCCGGTGGTGAACCCGGCATTGACATCCACACTCCACTGCATGGGGAGACGAATATCCTCATCTGGTTTTTTGCCTTGCATGCCGATCTCTTCGCCGTAGTAGATGAATGGTGTGCCGGGGGAAGTTAACAACATCACTGCCGCAAGTTTGGCTTTTTCTACTTTGCCGTTTAAAACACTCATCACTCGATTCTGATCGTGATTGGTCAGGAAGGTTGCGTAGTCGCCATTGGTGATATCTTTCAGGGTGAAGGTCCACGCGCTGTTGATGGCGGTGTTCGCTTCGCCGTTGACACTGTTGACGATTCCGCTGGCAACATCGAAGTTGAAGATGTGATCTAGTTGTTCGGTATATTTTGTCGCGATGAACGCACCTGCGCCGTAGATCTCGCCCACGGTGTAGGCATTTGGGTTCACGCCTTTGTAAAAGGTGTAGTAGCCCTTGAGCCATGCATGGGTTGAATCTGTGTTTTCAAGTTTTTTGCCTTCTTCGATTAAATGCTTGGCGGCGTCGACTCGAAACCCGTCAATGCCGATATCTTCGAGCCAGTACCTTGTTACTTCGAACATCTGCTTGGTAACTTCGGGGTTGCGATAATTCAGATCGGGCATACAATCGCAAAAGTAACCATAGTAATAACCGCCGTTACCTTGATGCCAATGATCTCCCGATTTATCTGACCACACATACCAATCGCGATATTTTGAAGTGGGGCTGCTGTTCGCATCTACAAAGAAGGGATGCTGGCTGGAGGTGTGATTGGGGACGAAATCAATGATGATCTTGATGCCGCGCTGATGCGCCTCATTCAATAAATTCTTGAAATCAGTCATGCTCCCGTATTGGGGGTTCACCGCATAATAGTTGAGCACATCATAGCCATGATAAGAAGGCGATGGGTGGATGGGCATCAACCACAGGGCATTGACGCCGAGCGCTTGCAGATAATCCAATTTTTGGGTGATGCCATTGAAGTCGCCGATGCCGTCGCCGTTGGAGTCGTTGAAGGAGCGGACGAAGATTTCATAGAAGACCGCGTCATGCCACCATTGAGTTGACTCAGTTTCAGGGGCCGGAGTGGTCGTTTGAGTTGATGCAGGCTCAGGTGTAGGTTGATGCGTTGGTTGAGTTGCGGGGGCGCATCCAAGCAGGATGGAAGTCAATAAAATAATGGCGAGTAGTTTTTTCATATCCAATTAAAAATTCAGGGCGGTCAACTTGTGACCGCCCTGTGTATAGGTTTAGCCTTTTACAGCGCCGCTGGTTAGACCACCAGTAATGTATTTTTGTAAGGCGATATAAACGATCGCCACGGGCATTGCAACGATGATCGCCATCGCCGCAAAGCGATTCCAAGGGATGGCGCTGGCGTATTGACCGGTCATATTGTAAAGGGTCATCGCGAGGGTGTAGCTTGTAGGTTTGCTGAGGAAGAGCCAGGAGAGCGCGAATTCCTGCCAGTGACCGATGAAGCCAAGGAAGAAGGTGACCGCAAGCTGTGGGATGGCAAGCGGCAGAACGATCAGGAAGAAAGTTTGGTTGGGGTTGGCGCCGTCAATCGCAGCGGCTTCTTCGAGTTCAGCGGGGATAGTGTCGAGGTAACCTTTGAGATTCCAAACGGCAAAGGGTAAGGCACCGGCTATCATGGCGATGCCTACTCCAAGGAGTGAATCGCGTAGGTTAAAAACCAATTTCCCGGTCACGCCTGTGGCGCAACTCATGAGAGGTTCCAGGGCAGTAATGCCCTTACCACAATCCATGATCTTAAACTGATTCATCAGCAGATAAAGAGGTGTTACAAGACCTACTCCTGGCATAAGGAGCGGAATGAACACCAGCACCATCAATACCTGCCGGGCTTTGAATTTGAAGCGTGAGAAAGCGTAGGCGGCTGTGACAGCCACAAGCAGCGCGACCAATCCGACACCAACCGAGAGTAGGAAACTGTTTTTAAGCAGTTGTGCAAATGTTACCGGGTTGGCAGTGGGGCGGTCGAGTACTTGTTTGTAGGCGGTCAGGGAAAGTTCTTTCGGTATCAATTCCAGTCCGGATGGGCGAGTGGTCTTGGAACTGAACGAAAGCGTGACGATATACATGATCGGGAACAGCACTTCGATGGCGATGACAATCGTTAATAGTTGCAGAAGTAACTGTCGCCAAAGCGGTAGGGCACGCCCGCCGACTTCCTTGGATGTATCCATCGTCAAGATGCGAACAAAAATATTTTTGTTTTCAGTGTTGTTGGTTGAGGTAGTCATGTTAGGCCGTATAGCTTTCTGTTGCCCGCGTGATCCGGTTGGTGATGAGGAAGACGACCATCGCAACGATGAATATAAATACGGAGAATGCCGCTGCCGCTCCAAATAGCCGCAGGTTACGCACAAGGTCATACGCAAACGTGACCAAAATTTCTGTAGAACGTGCCGGGCCGCCGCCAGTCATGAAGAACACAAAGGCAAATAGATTGAAGGAGGTTGTGAACCCGTAGACTGCGGCTGGAATCATGGCGGGGCGAAGTAGAGGTACAGTGATATTCCAAAATTGCTGGGAGCCAGTGGCACCGTCTATGGAAGCAGCCTCATAAAGGTCTTTTGGAATACTTTGCAAAGCACCGGTAGCCACAACGGTCATGAAGGGCCAGCCCAGCCAAAAGTTGGCGATCATCATGGCGTAATAGGCAAGGGGCAAGGGGCCGCCGGGTAGGAGCCATGGGATCGGCGGTTTGTATTCGGTCAGCCAGCGGATCTGGACAGGATCTACACTGCCGAAGAAGTGCGCGATGGCGGTTAGGAATTGATTCATAGCCCCATATTGAACATCAAAGATGTTTCTCCAGACGGTGGCGACTACGATCGGCGGAATGACAACTGGCAATATATAAATAGCACGATAAACCTTCTTTAACCATAAGCCCTGGGTGTTCAGTAATACAGCGATCAGAATCCCGGCTGGCACATGCACCATTACATTGGTGATTGCCCACCAGAAGTTATAAATGAGGACACGGAAAAACTCGAAATTCTGAACAGGCAAACCGCCGGTTAGGATATCGATATAATTCTTGAAGCCGATGAAATTAAGTTTTGGGGATGCGAGCCCAAACCTGAGGTCTTTGGTCTGGAAGTCGGTAAACGATACGATCAGTTGGTAGATCAATGGATAGAATGTTATGACCGCCATCACGGCAAATGCCGGGACCAGATACATATAAGGCAGTAGAGCTCTACTTCTATCAATCGATCGCTTGCTTTTCATCTTTGCGGTTGCAGTTGCCATGGCGTGCCTCCGTGCCTGAAAAGATAGGGTATTTCCTAATCATACTATAGATATAAAAAGACAAAGGTGTACAGGGTTGCCCCTGTACACCTTTGTCAACGTGTTATTGAATGATGAGGGTTCTCATCGTTCAAGATGGAGCAAATTACTTGTTGGCAGCTGCAACAGCGGCTGTGACGAAATCAGCAGGGGATGTACCCTTTTCATAGATCGCGTCAGAACCACAGAAGTTGGACCAATACTTGCCGAGTTCAGGAACCTGCGGGCGGATGGTGGCACCCTTGTTGAAGGCATCCACGAGACCCTGGATCAGGGGATCGGTGATGGTGACATCGGTGCGAACCGGCACGTGGCCAGCCTGGTTCATCATCACGGTCTGGGAAGCGGCATTGCTCAGATATAGAGCCACTTCAACTGCGGCCGCCTGATTGGCGCTGTTCGGGTTGATGTAGAAACCATCAATACCGAGCATGGGCTTGGCAGGTCCACTAGGACCAGCGGGCAAAGCAACCACACCGAGTTTATCGCCGAGGGCTTTCTTGTAATCGCCCAGAGCCCAGTTACCATTCCAAATGGCGGCGAGTTTGCCTTCGCTGAAAGGAGCCAAGCCATCGGCATCGTTCAACGCCCAGTTGTTCTTCTTGGAAATCTGGTACAGGCCATTCATGTAGGTAAGGGCATCCACAACACCAGTGCCTTGATCGGCAACGACTTTCCAGTTGGCGTCGAAGATATTGCCACCGAAAGCATTGTAGTAACCATACATCTGGTAACAACCTGCATTTATTCCAATGGGTGTGCCGCCTTCCATGAGTTTCTGGAGATCGGCGGTGGTTGCGGGTGGTGTGGTTATCATGGATTTGTTGTACCAGAACGCCATAGCTTTCATTGACTCAGGAATGCCGTAGAGCTTGCCATCGAGGGTCATGCCATCGATACCGAGCTGGCTGACGCCATCGAGCTTGCCCGTGGCAAGCTCGGTGATGTCAGCAACCAAACCGGCGCGGGCATCGTCACCGATGGAGTCGTTCGGGGCGATGAACATGTCTGGTCCACCGCCAGCGGCGACATCAGTGCGATACTTGTTGAAGATATCGTTAAAGGGGACCTGCAAGACATTGATCTTGTACTGGGGTAGGTCAATCGCAGCCTGTGCGATCAAGGCGGTCATGGCGGTTTCTTCCGCGGAACCGGTGCCGTAAGCGTGCCAGAAGGTCACTTCAATGGGAGCGGCGGCTTCGGTAGGGGCGACGGTGGCAGGAGCCTCGGTCGCGGGAGCCACAGTTGCGGGGGCAGCAGTGGCTGCGGCGCCGCAGGCTGAGAGTACAAAGGCTGAAATCAGCAGAAAGCTGAACAGCAAATTCATTTTGGTCTTCATTTACTTCTTCTCCTTGTAAAATTTGTTTCAGTCGATACGATTTTTTGGACACAGGGTTTGAAGATTATCGGGCTTGGTTGTACCACCTCCTTTTTATATTAATTAACTTCCAAAGTCTGTTTGATTTCCAAATTTGTTTCTTTGGAATTAATTTTCTTTTCTTCGGCGACATTGTGGATCGCAACATTGATCGCCTGCACGATTGCGCCAATCAGTAAGGAGCGCCGTCCCAGCATGCCGGTTGTGATCCGCACACTTTGTTCAGAAGCATGCATGGCGCGTTCGCGTACTGCTTGCCGAATGGGCGTAGTTAATACATCTCCAACTTGGGCAACGCCGCCGCCGATGATTACAATGCTGGGATTGAACAAGTTGATCAAACCGGCAATTGCGATCCCGATGAAGGTGCCTGCGCGCCGTAGGATTTCCTGCGCAGGCAGGTCACCGCGCCGGGCGGCTTCTGCCACTTCATGGGCTGTGATCTTATCTAATGGAATTTCTGACAATAAAGTCCGCTTGCCAGATTTGACCAAGGCTTGTCCCTGTTTGGCGATGGCATGACCACCCGCAAACGCCTCAAGGCAACCATGATTACCGCAATTGCATAACGGACCGTTTTCATCAATGGTCAAATGCCCGATCTCGCCAGCCGCACCAGTTGTGCCGCCGTAAATTTGCCTATTAAGAATGAGTCCAGCGCCGACACCGCTCCCAACCTTGATGTATGCCACATTCTTTTCGCCGCGGCCGGCACCGTATGCCCATTCGCCTAGCGCGCCAAGTTCGGCATCATTGTTCAGGGTTACAGGGCAGCCAAATAATTTCTCCAATGTTGCGCGGATGGGGTAGCGGTCCCACCCAGGCATGATGGGGGGAGATATAACCATGCCAGCTTCTGTAATGACAGGTCCAGGGACTCCAACACCAACGGCTGTCAGGTCGGATAATGAAAGATCCTGGGATTTTAATAAGCTTAATAGATTTTGATTGGCAGCCGCGAGGCAGACCTCGGGTCCATCTTTGATCTCGAAGGGAAATTCAGCTTCCTGAACAATGCGGGCCGTAAAATCTGCTAGAGCAATGCTCATATGTGAAGCCCCCATATCGATTGCTGCAACCAGCCCGGCTTTGGGGTTGATCTCGAGAATAACAGGCGGACGCCCGCTGGGCGCAGAACGGCTTTCTGCTTCCAGAATAACGCCGCTCTCCAACAAGTCATTGACAATTAAACTGATACCTGCACGGGTCAATCCCATTTTGTCTGCAATATCAGTACGCGATAAATCACCTGCCGCGAACCGGATCAAATCCAGTGCGGCATGTTTGTTAAAACTCTTGACATTATATTCTGCGGGAAGCCAGTAGAAGGTGCTCAATGTTGCCTATTAGGTAGTTGTCTCTCTGATTAGCTTCTAGTATATTAGCATACTTGGCTTGATTTTTCAAGTGTTTTGACAAAGTAATTTTAAAACTTGTTTTCTTGAATTATTTTGTTTATAGATTAAATAAAAACAGCACATCGCAAGATGTGCTGTTTTGTGATTTTACTTTAGACTAGCGGATTGCTTCTTCAGTTGCGGCATCGAAGATGTGGATCGCATCCATATCAAACGCCACAGAGGCTTGTTGACCAAGGCGCAGTTTTGAGCGTGGGTCGACGCGAGCTACAAAGGTGTTCTTTCCGCTAATGAGGTAGAGGAAGATTTCGTTACCCATCAACTCAGTCACATCCACCTTGACGGCAACCTTTTCCACATCAACGTTGGGTGGAATGAAGTCGGCATCGTGAATATTTTCAGGACGAATGCCGAAGATTACATCCTTGCCGACATATCCTTCGTAAGGTTTGGCATGCGCCGCAGGAATGCCAACTGTAAAGTCACCAGTATCCACGATCAACTTATTCCCATCTTTGAGGAGTTTGCCGGGGAAGAAGTTCATGGCGGGGGAGCCGATGAAGCCAGCCACGAAAAGGTTATTCGGGTGATCGTACAAATTCTGAGGTGTATCAAGCTGTTGCAAAACGCCTTTGTTGATGACGGCGATGCGGGTTGCCATGGTCATCGCTTCGATCTGATCATGAGTCACGTAGATGAAGGTGGTCTTAAGGCGCTGGTGCAGTTTGCTGATCTCGGCGCGCATTGCCACGCGCAGTTTCGCATCCAAGTTCGAAAGCGGCTCATCGAAGAGGAACACCTTTGGCTCGCGGACGATCGCGCGTCCCACTGCCACACGCTGGCGTTGACCACCGGAGAGCTGGCGCGGTTTGCGCTCGAGCAGATCGCGGATGCCGAGAATATCGGCGGCATCGCCTACGCGGCGCTTGATCTCATCCTTCGGCACTTTGCGAAGTTTCAAACCGAACGCCATATTGTCGTACACCGAAAGGTGCGGGTAAAGCGCATAGGACTGAAAGACCATGGCAATGTCGCGATCTTTCGGCGCTACATCGTTTACCACGCGGTCACCGATCTTGATCTCACCGCTGGTGATTTCTTCCAAACCAGCGAGCGAGCGTAGAGCGGTTGTCTTGCCACACCCAGAGGGTCCAACGAGCACGAGAAATTCTTTGTCCTCAACATGAATATTCAAGTTGTTGACAGCGGTCACATCACCATATTTCTTGACGATGTTTACAAATGAGACACTAGCCATGATACTTTCCTCCGATCAGTAGAATATAGTGATTGGATTATACTCCCACTCTTTTCATTATTGGAATAGGTGAATATCACGAGTTTTATATGGATGAAGATTCGCTTCGTTCCTAGCCGATTCCTGCTTCGGTTTTTTTGGAACCTTTTTCTTCCTCTCGGTTTTTATTCACCAACCAGACCCCAAACAAAATGACGCCGCCACCAAACACCGAGGCGACCGTGATGGGCTCGCCCAAAACAAAAAAAGCGACCACCATTGCGATCAGCGGCTCGATATAAAGGAACACACCCGTCTCAGCCGTGGACAGCGCCTGCAGTGCGTCATACCAGGCGATATAGGCAAGTCCCGAACAAAAGACTCCCAGGAACGTTACACCCAGCCAGCCGTTTAATGTAAGCGCCGGAATTTCTATATAATTTCCGCCGCCCACAAACAACACGGACGAAAATATCCAACCTAATAGCATCACATAAAATATCATCAGACTTGCGGAATAGGTTTTCAATCCGCGCCGCGATAATGCCGAGAAGACCGCCCAGTTGACTGAACTGATCAAGATCAAAATGTCGCCCGGCGCACCAAACTCCCCGATGGAAATGGACGCGAGGTTCCCATCCGAAACCACCAACAGTACGCCGACAAATGCCAACAGAATGCCAAGGATCTTGATGCCCTTGAGATGCTCTTTCAGAATCAGCCAACCGAGCAATGCCATAAAGACTGGCGTCGTTGCGACGATCCATGCGGTGGTACTGGCTTCGGATGTTTTCAACCCGTTCGATTGCAGCCATTGATGAAAGGTAATGCCCAGAAAACCAAGCAGGGCGAAATAACCCCATTCATTTTTCTTCGGCAGTGCGAATTGCTTACGCAACACAACTGCCAATCCCAGAATGAGAACGCCCATTGCAAAACGCATCCATACGATTGTGATGGGCGAGACATCCTTCAAAGCAACTTTGGTAGCAATAAACGAAGCGCCCCATACCGTTGCCGCAAAACCAGCTTCAAGATAGGGGAAGAGTTTGGATTTGTTCATGTCATTTCCTTTGGCAAGAGATGGTGAATTATAAAGCGGATATACCAAAGAACTTTTGACTTTGCCCCCGCTTTGTTGTACACTTTTCTCAATAGATACTGATGAGGAAGATGGCGAATATAAAAAAGACTCTGCATTGGCAATTTGTGGATGAATTGGTGAAGGGGAAAAAATAAAAGATATGAACACGCCATCTTATAGCTACACCAATGAATATTCTGGGGATTCCACCCAGTTGACGTATTTGCGCTCTCGTTTTTATGCGAGCAGTACGGGGAGATTCCTTACGCGGGATACGTGGGGAGGGGATGCGAATAGTCCAATGTCGTTTAATCGGTGGGCATATGTGATTGGAAACCCAATAAACTTGACTGATCCCACTGGAAATAATCCGGGGAACTACCATAAATACTGCCTGCCACTGGCAGGCGGGAGTCTTTTAGCGTGTGAAAAACTTTTAATGGGAATAAATCCTAGAAGCACTATTCCATACCATGAATTAATGTTATTGGATGAAGCAGAATTAGATTGTTTACCACTGTATGAATCCCTGAGGCTTCCTGGACAAAACGGTAACACGAAATCCGAAGATTATGGATATTGGTTCCACTATTTATTGGAAAAAACACCTGGCTGGTGGAATAAGAACGGCACTGACCATGCCTCATTTGAATCAGTTGCGGCTCTTTCTATTTCCAGAGAAGCAGGGGCAAATAGTACAATAAGAACCACTCGATTTCCCGACCTCATTGTTGAAGCATTCGTACGCAAAGGCTGGCAGGTCGGCTTTTACACGGAAATAGGCAGCAGGCAAATTGTTAGGCAGGCAGTTGATGAAGCGATATTCTTTGACAATGGCTATTTAAGTATTTTAGCTAATAGAGATCAAAGAATTTGTAAAGCGAATGGCGGGGGTCTTCAATGTGGGAAGAATGGGACACAGAGTAGAGTGAGCTTCGATGTTGCTCTTTCGAAATTCTCTGCCAGACTCGCTACATTCACAGTGAGTGATATTGGCTTAGATACTAGGATGACATCCGCCCTAGGGAATGTTTCTTACCGATCGGATTCCCCAACTGCCCCTTGGGAATTTGGAAACCCAACTACATATACCCAGAGTGCATTCCCTAATTTTTTCAGTGCATTAAAAAGTCCATTATCAGGTCCGGGTACAGTTACCACTGGTGAACAACAAATTTTGTATCGAGATGTTTCATTGTCTGGTGATCCTAAGAATGGCTATTACAACCAAGCCTTTGTTCTCACAAAGCCACAACTTAGATACTGGTGCGGTGGTCGTTCATGTGTTGCCCCTTAAGTGGAAGGTGAATTGTGTCGAAAAATAATATTGTTGTCTCACTAATCATCATGATACTCACTGGCTGTATGAATATATCTACGCCCACTTCTGTTCCTGCAAGTCAGACACCATTAATTGCAAATACTGTTATACCTACACCTACCCTTCTCCCTCTTGCTTCTCCGACTGCCGCACCCGATCCTCGTTATGTGCAAAAATGTGTAAAAATTGAGGATCAAGTAGTTTCTTTGAAAGATGTCACGTCAGGGACAATTCTGCTATTTACTAACCCTCCTGAAAACCAACCGTTCTTACTAGACATTCAAACAGGTCGAAAATATTTGCTGCCAACAGAGGTAAAGAACCCAACTTTCTTGGGTGAGTATGTATCACCGGATGGCAACAAATTTGCATATGTAGAAGGCGTTGTGAATAGTGAGTATAAATTTGATAAGGCAATACTTTGGGTTACTAATGCTCATGCAGAAGTATTGGCAAAGTTAAGATTTAATCAAGGTTTAGGTAATAATTTGCGGTGGCTAGATAACGACCATGTAATTTTTTACTTTGATCAAACAGGCGTAGATGGAACGGTCATGGTGGTTAATCCCTTTACTGGTGAACAACAACTAATCTTCAACAAGTTACCCAATCTGGTAACCGGAGATCTTGCATGGGATGTGAACTGGCGTGCGGAATATAGCAAGGACTTGAATTGGGTGGCATATCTGGGCTCGAGTAATCCCGCTGGAGGTTCGCCAATCGTATATGATGTAAAAACTAAGAAAATTATATGGCAGGCAGTTACGGATCAGAACTGGGATATGTCAGTTTGGTCACCGGATGATAGCCAAGTTACTGCCATTGTATGGGATGACCAAACCACTCAAAGCGAACTTTACCTAATTGATCATTCTGGACATGCCAAGCCGATTTTTGTGATGGGGCGCAAACAAGCTTTTGCGCCATCCTGGTCACCTGATGGTAATCGCATCGCTTTTTGGAATAATCATGAATTGATGGTTTATGATTTGAAGGCTGATAAAACAACCAGTCTCTGTATAGGCAATGAGGCGGATAGACAATATCCTCCTGTCTGGTCGCCTGATAGTAGTCAACTAGGTGTGGATCAGTATATGGACGAACAACATACTGTTCTAATAAACATCCAACAAGGTGTTGGTTATATACCAACAGAAATACAGGGTATAGCTACCTATCCAAATATTTGGATGAATTCGATACCGTAATTGTTTCTCATGCAAGAGTTTCTGTAATTCCGGCTTTCGCTGAGCGCCAAGAAGCACTATAGGAGCGACCTGGCGCTCTTACATTGAACAACTGCTCTGCCCAAATTCCATTTTGTAGTCTCACATAATTCAATGTTGTCTCCATGTGGCGATGCCCACGACGTTTCCAGCATCGCAGTATAGTCAGGATGTCAGTCCGAACCATTGGTATGCAAAGAAAGTTGGATAGCGTCATGCAAATATCCTTTTCGCTCCCTGAAAGCCAGTTTGTAACCGAGTCACTCGAAGAAGCGACCCGCAAGATCCGTATGTTTGCCGCGCTGGGGTTATATCAAGCAGGTGAATTGTCCGTCGGCGCGGCAAGTGAATTGGCAGGGCTGGATCGTTACGATTTTCTGGAATTCTGCAAACGCGAAGGTGTTGTCATCCGCACACAAACCCTGGATGAATTGGAAGCTGAACTCAAGAAATTTGGAAATGGGAACTAAAAGATGCTGATCGTTGCTAATGTAGCCGTTTTATGGAACAGGCTTAGTCAACGAGACATCCGAGTACTGAAAGAACTCGGATGTCTGTTTGTTATAAGAGCGTCAGGTCGCTCATGTAGTGCTTCCTGATACTCGGCTTAGAGTCAGTATTACAGAATCTTAGGTAGTTGTAATCCCATTGACAGTTTCGCGCAAGCGGTCATTCAAACCATTGTATACATAGCTCGCTGTCGTGGTGACATTGCTCATCGTCTTCAACCGATTGGCGGAATCGTAGGTATAGAGTGTCGTACCATCATTTGTCAAGTTGCCGTTGTTATCGTAGGTATAGGTCACGCCATTGACACTGGTCAGTCGATTGGCGTTATCGTACTGATAACTGACGTTCGACGTTAGACCTGCGACCATGCTCTGTTGCGAGAGTCTGTTTCCTACAGCATCATACGTGTAATGATAGTAACCGCCATTGGAATAATTGGCTTCGGCGAGGCGATACAATGGGTCATACTTGTAGTTGATGATCGTCTGTCACAAGCCACTGGGTGGGGCAGGTAAAGTCAATTTGAGCAATAAGCACTATGGGATAACATACGATGTCCATGTCTGCCCATCAAAACGGGAAACGCCTTTGTCAAAGGAGCCAAACCATACATTGTTGTTTACATCAGCGGTGATCGCACAGATTTTGTTATCTATCAAGCCATCTTGGGCGGTAAAGTACGTCCAAGTTTTTCCATCGTAACGATATACGCCTTTCTCTTCGATAAGTGCTCGACTACCGCATGGGTCTAGGACGTCTATCAGCGAAAATCCAAACCAAGCAACGCCATTTGCTGATACCGCCAGAGATGAAATTTGGGGAAAATCTTTTTGCGCCCATGGCGGCATAATGTTTTCCCATTTTTGATGAATATAACGATAAACAGTGTTATCGGTGGCAAACCAGATCGCTCCATCGGGAGAAACTGTTATAGCGTCAACCCACCCATCTGGAACAACATCTGAATAGTTCCACGTCTGCCCATCAAAAATCGAAACCTTTGATACAAAAGAAGTACCAGTAAATCCGTAATTGAAAGCGCCTACAATTGAACCGTTAGGCGATGCTACAATTCTGGTAAAAGCTCCTCCCGGTTCCATGATCCATTTCATTCCATCGAATTGTCCAAAATATGAAGAAGACTGCATCGAAGCATTATCTGTTTCTGTAGTCAACCATAGTTCTCCTTGTGAAGAGATAGCTTGACTAATAATATAGTTGCCCGGTAAACCATTCTCTGTGGTGAAGGATTGCCAGCTTGTACCATCGAACCTGGCTAACCCATTACCAGATGTGCCAGCCCAGATTGCGCCATCAGGAGTTTGCGATAAAGCCGTGACATTTGTATTTTTAGGATTATCTTTGATCGCATACACTGTTGGCATATTGGTTTTCAAATTCCAATGTACTACACCAGCAGGACCGCCTGTCCATAAATCGCCAGATTGGTCAATCAGCACTGCCCGAATTTGATTGGCAAGTGTCCAACCTTCCATGATTCCCCAAACGGGTTTTGTGGATGTTAACGTAGGAGTAAAAGTAGGAGTCGGTGATGCTTCGATAGTAGATGCCAAAATCGCGACAGGAGACATCGAGGGAGTGGTGGAAGCCAAGACATTAGTTTGTAATGGAGCGTTTTTTATAACGCAACCCGTCACCGAGAAAATCAGGGTGATCAAGATATACCAGCGAAGTTGTGGGGCTAAAAGTAGTCGGCTCATATGTTAAACGCTTTCTAAGGCCACGTAAAAGCAGGCCACGGTTGATACTCAAATACGGTAAAAGTATATACTGGCTGACTATAGTCATTTAAACCGAACTGATATGTCTTGGTCGAGAAGAAACCTGAACGCTCAGCATAATAGTTGAATCTCCAATCCTCTATCTTGGCTTCACCCGTGATGGCATTCTGATAGACTTCTCCCATCATGTTAAATGTCGCCAACTGAGGTTTACCATCTGGACCCTCAATAGTTTTACATTTTCCCTTAGGAAAACACTTCCCGCCGGCGTCGGTAAAACCTACTGCCCCATTGGTTAGATCAGCTCCAGACTTCGGACCATACAAGGCCCAGCTATTGATTGCTCTATTAACAGTTGCTTCGATACTTGCAAATCTTTGTGGGTCATTCAAATATTTCCAACCTCCAGATTTGGCGTTTTGATATTGATTGAGTAGGCTAGTGATTTGACCTGGAACAGAACCACTTATCTTCATGCTGTCCAACAAAGGTCTTTCAGGATGTTTCCAACTCTCGAAAGGAGTCCAGTTTTTCTTATCAGGTTGTAATCTATCCCACGCATGTTTATTCAAGAGAGCCCAAGCTTTCATATAGCTAATATCGTCAGGCACATATCCACTGCTAGACTCTCCTGCAATTAAAACGGTCAGAATTTTAATATCGTTTGGACTCAAGTCACCTGTCTGTGGAGTTGGAATAGGCGTACCTGTCGGTGCAGATGTGCTTGTAGAAGTTGGCGGAGGCGTAGCACATGCTGTTGCTATAATAATAGCTAATAGAGTTGGTGTAGGTGTAATGCTTGGCATACTTATATTAGATGTACATTGTCCAAACCATGGCCATGTAAACCAGTCCCAACTGCCATCGGGCCTTTGACAGTGTCCAGAAGGATCAGAATAGTTGATAGGATTGGATGAAGTGTAATTCCACCGGTTGAGTGACAACGGTCTGTTGTAATCTCCTCCCCACGTATCCCGTGTCAGGAATCTCCCCGTGCCGCTTGAGTAATAGCGCGAGCGCAAGTAGGTCAACTGGGTGGAATCCCCAAAATATTCATTGGTATCGCCATAAGCAATTTGATGATCTTTGCACATGTAATCCAAAAATGCCCTCGCTAAGTTTACACTACGAAGAAATCTATTTACACGTGATCAAATTCCACACCACATCGTATGCGTCCTTGATTCTGCCTTTGCCAAGGTAAAACCCCACCTCTTTCATAAGCGGAAATAACGGCAAACAATCCGAGCGGTAATCGGGCGACACTTTTTTCATCAAGACCTGGGCTTTCAACAGGTCATCACGTGAGTCAGGGTTGAGCAGTGCGATCTGATCCCAATAGACTTTTGTCCCGCCATATGCCTGTCCGTGATCGCCGATGTCCATGCCGGTGAGTTCATGATAGGACTTGATCTGATATTGCCACGCCAACAATTCCCCGCGCACGGAGAGTCGATTCAATAAAGATTGTTGGATATGAAATAACTCATGGCTGATCAAACATAAGGTGTACGGGTCAAGAAGTTTTTCTTCGGGAGCGAGTGTGATATCTCGGAGTACTGTCCACCCGGCGCCGCTTTTATATTGCTGGTGCAGTCCCAGCCTAATTTTGGCTTGCTTCATGAATTGGGCGGCTGATGCATTGAACGTACCGGCTGCCATTAAGGTTTGAAAGACCTGTTCATATTCTGCGGGCTTTATTTCATTCCAATCCAGTTCAGGAAGGATGCTCTTGATGATCGATACCGCATTCTTTGTGGCTGTAGTCATGACGCCTCCAAATCCGCTAATGGGATAGTAAACTTATAAAAACCGTTTCTCTATTATAATTGCCAATGGAGGCTACACTTCATGGAAATTACCTGGTACGGACATTCCTGCTTTCGGCTCACCGAGCGCAACTATGCAACGGTGGTGACCGATCCATTTGACAATAAAGCCATTGGCTATGATGCACTGAAACTGAAATCGGATATTGTCACCGTCAGTCACGATGCACCCGGACATAATTTTGCCGACGCGGTCAAAGGCACTTCGCATGTTATTGACGGCGCGGGTGAATTTGAGATCGGCGGCGTCTTTATCACCGGTGTTACTACCGATGGCGGCAGCAGCAAGAAAAAGAGTAAAGAGGTCGGAGCCAGCAACACGATCTATGTCTTTGATTATGACGGCATCACGGTTGCACACTTGGGCGATCTGAAACATGCCCCCACCCAAGCCGAGATCGAATCGCTTGGCACGGTCAATGTGGCGTTGGTTCCGGTGGGCGGTGGTGGGGCGTTGAATGCTGCAAAAGCTGCCGAGGTCATCAGCATGCTTGAGCCGAATCTGGTTATCCCGATGCATTACTCCACACCGGCTTCCAAGATCTCGCTCGACACGCTCAGTAAATTTCTCAAAGAAATGGGTCTCTCCAAGGTTGATGCCCAGCCGTCCCTCAAGGTGACGCGCAGTGGCCTGCCTGACGAAACCCACGTGGTTGTTTTGGAATATCAAGCGAGTTAATCATGCCTGTTAAAGTGTTGATGACATGGGATATCGCCAGTGATCGTGATCAGGAATATTTTGAATTCGTGATCGGTGAGTTTATCCCCGGCGTGCAAAGGCTGGGCTTGCAGCCCGCCGAAGCCTGGGCAACAGTCTATGGCTCATACCCGCAGATTCAAGTCGGCTTGCTCGCGACCGATGCGATGCAGGCGCGCCAGATCCTTGATTCAGGCGAATGGCACAGCCTACATGAACGGCTTACCAACTACGTCAGAAACTTTTCCTACAAAGTCGTTCCATCCCGACCTGGATTTCAATTCTAGACTTAAAATCACGGAGACTGTTTCGTCTCCGTGATTTTTTCTTTACTCACATCCCCTTCCCATGGTCATATTTGTTTAAGTTCAAGTCCTTGGGGTATTTTGATGCAAACTCACAAAACCTATTCCTGGTTTTTCTTTCTATGTGCAGCCGAAGGGCTTGTCGCTCTTTTTGGGATTCTTTTAATTCCCTCTGAAGGTGGGAGTATTTCACCATTCCGTTTTGCTCTTTTGGGAATCATCCTTGCCATTTGTATTGCTTGGATATATTTTGGACTGCGCCCAGTTCTTGACTTGGAAAAAATTGCGCGCCCGGCATTCATCATTTTCTCTGCGCTGCTTGCTTTGGTTTGGAGCCTGCTCCTGTTTTTCGTGCGTTATCTAACCCCCGAGCGATTTCTACCGATCTACGAACGGCTCAGTCCTTTGTTGTGGTATTTGCTGTTCCTTTCCATTCAAATGTTTTTTGCTCTACTCTATATCAAAAACGGATTTCGGTTGGAAGTTCTGGCGCACCATAAGTCAACATACATTTCTGCCCTCATAGCTTTCGGTTGTAGCCTCTTTGTTTTTCTATTCATCGCAGTGACCCGTCTGGGCGTTACTGTCGATCCTGCTTATTGGGCAGAGCCGGGCGTGGCGATCTTGGGCTGGCAATTTGTGCTTGCGCTTTTGGATGGAATTATCGTACTGAGTCTTTCTCTTTATCTAAAAGACGATGTGCTTGATATTCTCGTGCCTGTGCTCATATACAGTATTTCTGTTTGCATATGGCTCAGCGTACCTTTGGACGTGTTGCGGAATGGTTTTTACGTCACCATGGACCCGCCAACCTTCCAGCCGTTTCCTTATTCGGATGCCGGTTATTACGACCAAATGGCTCAAAGTCTCTTGATCGGGCATCCCTATCTCGGCGGGATTCCCACTCGTCCGCTGTATATCGTATTCTTAGCTTTTTTGCATATTTTATTTGGCGAAAATTACCCCCGCATTATTATCGGACAAACCTTCCTGTTGGCTTTGATCCCCGTAGTGTTTTATTTTCTCGGCAAAAAACTTCACAGTCGTATCGCTGGTGTTACGGTTGCGCTATTTTTTAGCTTTCGTGAATTAACGAGTCTGCTGCTCACCTCGAGCACTCGGGTCACCAATACCAAATCTTTACTGGTTGATCTTCCCACGCTTTTCCTGCTGATACTCTCCTGTTTCTTCACAGTTCGTTGGTTTGAAAGGAAAGACTCGAGAAGCGCCTTTATTGCAGGTGGAATGTTTGGTTTGCTTCTATTATTACGTACGCAATCCATGTTGTTACTCCCTGTACTCATCCTGGTTGCCCTGCTTGCGTTGGGCTGGCGGAATAAACTCTTTTATCAATCTACTGCGGTCTTCATTGTCGGGATCGCCGTTGCTGTGCTTCCCTGGTTGATCCATAATTATCTTCAAACGGGTGAAGTTGCTTTTGATGCGGCATTCCAATATAAAGTCATTGCGAGTCAGTATGCCTATTCTGGGAATTTGGATCTCGTCAATTACGACTTTAAGGGCAAGGGTCTGGCAACCGTGCTCGTCGAGTTCACCTTGAAAGATCCAAAGTTTGTTTTTGGTTTCATCACGAATCATTTTCTTGCAACCGAAGTGAATAGTTTGCTTGCCCTGCCACTCATCAAATCGTATAACGGGATTTTTGCGCCCATCAATATGTACTGGCTGACATGGGATGGTTCCCTTGAATGGTACAACACCCTTTTACTTGTCTTTTATCTTGGTGTGATCGCTCTTGGTCTTGGTGCAGCATGGCGGCGCTGGCGCTGGATTGGGTTGGTGCCTCTCGCCTACAATATCGGGTATGCGCTTGCCACTGCGATCGGGCGCTTTTCTGGCTGGCGTTATGACTTTCCTGCCGATTGGATCGCATATTTTTATTTGGGTATCGGTTTTGCAGAGGCAGTCATACTTGGGTCTTTATTGTTTGGCGCAAAGGCTGAGACAAATCAGGAGAGTGCCGATCAGCAAAATAAACGATTGGGTGTGCCTGCCATTGCCCTGATGTTCATCCTTGTCGGCGCACTGCCCTGGATGGCAACCGGCATCGCTGCGCCGCGCTATCCCGATCAATCTTTGAAGACGCTTGAACAAAAGATCGCTGTAGTTTCGAATGTGCCTGCTGTTCAGGATATACAAGCGTTTGCAGCTCAACCCGAAGCGATTATCCAAATCGGACGCGTTTTGTATCCGCGTTATTATTCGCGTGGTAATGGGCTCTCCTCATCAAATCCCTGGCCCGCATATAAACCGCGTGACTACTCACGCCTTGGTTTCTTGTTCATGAATCAGGTATCGAGTTCGGCTGTTTTTCCCACTCGGAAAATTCCAACAATATTCCCGCATGCAGCGGATGCGATCATTCTTGGTTGTCGCCGCGAAGATTATGTGGAAGTGCGGCTCATTGTTTTTCCAGAGTTGGATGTTGCCCTCTTGAGTGCACCGCTCACAGAACCCTGCTCTCCATAATATGCCCCGCCTCTCTTCCCGACTCCTAAACTGGTACAACCAAAATAAGCGGACTCTCCCCTGGCGCCTTTCTGGACTCAGTCCTTATGCCGTGTGGGTCTCTGAGATCATGCTACAGCAAACGCGGGTCGAGACTGTTATCCCTTATTATGAAAAATGGCTGCGTTTATTCCCGACAGTTGAGGCGTTGGCAAAAGCCTCTGAGCATGATGTCTTGAACGCCTGGGAGGGACTCGGCTATTACAGTCGCGCGCGCAACTTTCACAAAGCCGCAAAAATAGTGGTCGAAAATTACAATGGCGAGCTTCCACGCGATTTGGATGAACTACGAAAACTGCCCGGCATTGGACGCTACACTGTCGGTGCGCTTGCTTCGATCGTTTTCGGCATGGACGAACCTGCGCTCGATGGTAACTTGAAACGAGTCTATGCGCGTTTGTTTGATGTGAGTGAGCCGATTGATTCGGCAGAGGGTGAAAAGATATTATGGAAACTCGCCAAAGATAATTTGCCCAAAGGCAAAGCCGCCGATTTTAATCAGGCATTGATGGATTTAGGCGCAATGATCTGTATACCGAAGAATCCGCGTTGTTTGATCTGCCCGGCGCTGAAAGATTGTCAGGCGCGCGCAAATGGAACACAGGATTTGCGCCCGGTGAAGAAGCCCAAGCGTGCAGTACCTCATTACATTCATGCCGCGGCGGTGATCATCAAGCAGGGTGGGGTTTTGTTGGCGCAACGTCCGTCAACGGGTTTGCTCGGCGGGATGTGGGAATTCCCGAATGGGCGTGTTGATCAGGACCCAGCTCAGGAGTTGGCAAAGGTTCTTAATGCAGGCTACAGCCTCCGGCTTGGTGCGCAGCGCAAAGTCCATGAGATCGGTGTCTTCCAACATGCGTACACCCATTTCAAAGTTACAGTCCATGCTTTTGTGTGTGAGGCGGTTTCCATCCCGAAGGTAAAAAATTTGAAGTGGGTGGCATTGAAGGATCTGGCAGATTATCCAATGGGAAAAATTGACCGCCAGATCGCCGATACGATTGTGTAACGAAATCACACTTGAGTACGTGGAATATTTGACGTAGAATTGTTGAAAGTTATGGACTCAGGGTTGATAAATTCAGATATGCCTGCGTCTGTGAATATGTCCAAATAAAGAGGCTAATATGACAAAAAGAGAACCTGACCCGATACGAATACAACTCACTTTAGGAGTCCTTGGCTTTATAGGCGTGCTGTTAACTGTCCTTGCTACAATATTTGGACCGATCATTCAGGAGAATTTAAGACAAAAAAACCAGCCAACGCAGACGCCCATCGTGATCGTTGCTTCACCTACGCAAGCTCAAGTAATCCCAACCGATACCGTTCCCGTTGGCAACCCAACCTCGACACCCGCGCCAGCGACCGATACGCCAGTACCTACTTTTACGGCTGTGCCTCCCGTTGCGCTGGGTGAAGATTGGATAAAAGGCTGTATCAGTACTTTATGGAAGCCGTATCCTGCAAATACCCAACTTACTGAAAAAGGAGATGGGTGCTGGCAGGAGCCGGTGATTGTCTTTTCTGCAGAGAACGGAGATCTGGATTTTCTCGCTGAACGGAGCGGAGCCGGGACGACTGACATTCGTGGTTTGTTTGTGCTTCTGCCTGAAAATGGAACCGTGACATTCAAGGTTCGGTTGCGGGATTTGAGTAATGTGGATATTTTAATGGGCGTATATTCCACATCCGATCTGGCTTCAGACGGCTTGTTGATGACGATCCCCAGTGGTAATCCCAAGAAAACAATCATCGTACAGAAGGACAATGTCACGGACTATAATACGTTGAAGAATACCATCAAGCTTGACCAGGGCGATGGTTTTTCGATCACATTTAAATTCGATTCGCTGTCTGCTAGTAGTACGGTGAACCCAAGCGTATTTGTGACAAATCCAATTTCACTGCCTTCTGCTCAAAAATGGCTTTTCTTGGGATATAAGGGCTTAAGCGGCTCCTATCGTGTCGAGGGTACGTTCCTTTCCTTTGAACTGAAATAAAGATACATTTAATTTTTAGGTGCAGGGTTGAACGCTGATTTTTGTTGCCAAGCAAGAATCAGCGTTTTCTGTGTTTACAGATGTTTTCCTTTATTTTTTGGTAAAATGCACTGCTTTGTTCAGCATAATGAACAAAAGAATTGACAGAGGAAGATCGTGGAAGAACTTTCGATAACCAACCAACCCAACACAAATACAAGCCTGGAGCAGGGGATCTCCATCCGCCGGACGTTTGCGATCATTTCGCATCCCGATGCCGGTAAGACTACTCTGACCGAAAAATTATTGCTGTATGGCAACGCCATTGATCTGGCGGGTAATGTCCGCGCCAAGAAGAATCAACGCAACGCCACCTCGGATTGGATGGCAATGGAGCGTGAACGCGGCATTTCCATCTCGTCTACGATTCTTCAATTCCCCTATCGTGGCTATGTGATCAACCTGCTCGATACGCCGGGACATCAGGATTTTTCTGAAGATACCTATCGCACACTTTCGGCGGTCGATAGTGCCGTGATGGTATTGGATGCCGCTAAAGGTATCGAGCCGCAAACGCGGAAGTTGTTTGAAGTCTGTCGCAAGCGTGGCATTCCAATCTTTACTTTCATCAATAAAATGGACCGCCCGGCTCGTCCGCCCCTTGAGCTGCTCGATGAGATCGAATCGATTCTTGGCATGGAGCCGGTTCCGGTCAACTGGCCCATTGGCGACGGGGATAGGTTTCGTGGTGTCTACGACCGCCATGCAGCCGGAATATATCTCTATGAACGCACGATGCGTAATGAAAAAATGGCACCCGAGGAATTTATATCTTTGGACAGCCTACATGACAGAAACTTGTTCAGCGAAGCAGAATACAAAGAGATCGAAGGCGACATCCAATTGCTGGATGGGCTCGATATCAAGTTTGACGCGGCAAAACTGCATACGATGAAACAAACGCCAGTCTTTTTCGGCAGTGCGTTGACCAACTTCGGTGTGCGTTTATTTTTGGACTCGTTCATCGAATACGCGCCGCCTCCGCAACCGTATGCCAGCGATAACGGCACTGTGTTACCTTCGAACCCCGATTTCTCTGGTTATGTTTTCAAGATCCAGGCGAACATGAATCCCAAGCACCGCGATAGTGTGGCTTTCGTCCGCATTTGTTCGGGTCGCTTCGAGCGTGGACTGAACGCCACACATGCCCAAAGCGGAAGCCCCATCCGTTTGATGCGCCCGTATAAACTGTTTGCGAACGAACGTGAGATCGTGGATGAAGCCTATCCCGGCGATGTGGTTGGTATTCCCAACAATGGTGTGTTGGGAATTGGCGATACGCTGTATGTGGGCAACCCTGTCCGCTTTGCGGCGATGCCGCATTTTGCCCCTGAACATTTCGCCTTGTTGAAGAATTCTGATCTAAGCAAACAAAAGAATTTCACGAAAGGTTTGCAGCAACTTGAAAAAGAAGGAAGCGTTCAGGTGTTCTATAACGCCAACGCCTTCAAACGCGAACCCATTTTGGCAGTAGTGGGACAACTCCAATTCGATGTTGTGCAAGCACGATTGGATATAGAATATAACGTGCAAACCACGCTCGAACGTTTGCCCCATTCCCTCGCGCGCTGGGTGGAAGGACCGGATAAAACATTTGCCAGTCTGCCCCCGCAAGCCGAGGTGTTGCTTGCGCGCGATGGCGAAAATAATAAAGTCGCGCTGTTCACTTCGCCATTCTTCCCCAAATATTATGGCGAAAAATACCCGGATTTAAAATTCAAGGAAATGGGATAACCTATAGATATGTCACCCTGAGCGATAGCGAAGGGTCTCTGAGATAATCGTAGAGACACTTGCACCCACGCCAAGTGCGGTGTGTTTCGCTTTGCTCAACATGACATTGCGTAAAATAATTTATATAACCCAAGTTGCTACCTACCAAAGGAAGTTGAGGCTGCAAGCGAGCACAAAAAG
>JBDTWO010000021.1:0-36546 GCA_040006635.1 Chloroflexota bacterium | reverse complement strand
TGACCGAACTTGATTAACAAGGTCACGTATGAAAAAACTTCTTCTTTTTGGATTTCTTATCTTCACCTCCGCCTGCCAAACAGCGACACCTACGCTCGCGCCTTCGCTCTTCCCAACTTCAACGCCTCCTCCCACGCCGATATCTGTTACAGTTTCCCCTGAACCTTCTCCCACCTTCGAGCCTTCCCCGACTCCCTTCCCGCGCCTCTTCACTGAAGATTTCAACTCATCCCTCACTGGCTGGGTTATCCTCCAGGCTGGGAATGACGCCGTTCCCAATATCAAGACGGAAGGCAGCAACCTCATCCTCCAAATGGACTTTCCCTACACCTGGCTCTACGCTCTCTACGGTGCACAGGATTATGCCAACACCCGAATCGATGCTCAATTCACAAGTCGTGCTTTAACTCCCTCTGCGGCGGGCTTGATATGCCGTTATTCTGATGATGGCGGTTGGTTTGAGTACAACATCTCCACCGATGGCACCTACAATGTCCTGTATGGCAAATGGTTGAGTACCGGCATTGCCGATTATCTGCCCATCATGGATGGAACCTCCAATGAGATTCAACCCACAGGCACAACCCAAAAGATCGGGCTCACCTGCTCAGATACAACCCTCTGGCTATACATCAACGACAAGCTTATCCGCAAAGTGGATGTGAGCCGTTATGTACTCACCGCAGGCAAAGTTGGACTCGCCGCCTCTTCATTCGAAAACACGCCAGTCGTGATCGGGTTTGATTCGGTCACGCTCAGCGAGCCATAACTTTCCCATCGTAAAGATACTCAACCGACAAAATTTCTATATAGCGTTAATAGTTTTCTTGCATTCAACGGTTAAGATTTGAATGTTCAAAAATTCTTAAACCCGTCATTGTGAATTTATAAAAAGAGATGTAACCCATCTCTCACAATGACAAATGCAAGGAGTATTGCTATGGCAAAAATCATTGGTATCGACCTCGGCACAACCAACTCGGTTGTCGCTGTCATGGAAGGTGGCACGCCAACTGTGATCTCGACCGCGGAGGGGGGGCGACTCTGCCCTTCGGTGGTGGCGTTCAATAAAAACGGCGAACGACTCGTCGGTCAAACTGCGAAGCGGCAGGCAGTCGTCAACTCAGAAAACACGGTCTATTCCATCAAACGTTTCATCGGTCGTCACTTTGAAGAGACGGATGTCGAACGCAAGATGGTTTCCTATAACGTTGTGAAGGGACCAACCGATGACGTGCGCGTCAAAGTGCCGATCACAAATCGCGAATATTCTCCGCAAGAGATCAGTGCGATGGTGTTGGGTAAGTTAAAGGCGGATGCCGAAGCATATTTAGGCGAGGCTGTCACACAAGCGGTGATCACTGTCCCGGCGTATTTCAACGACAGCCAGCGCCAAGCCACAAAGGATGCGGGCAAGATCGCAGGTCTTGAAGTGATGCGCATCATCAACGAACCGACTGCTTCCGCGCTTACGTACGGTCTTGATAAAAAGAAGGATGAAACTATTTTGGTCTTCGACCTCGGCGGCGGCACGTTCGATGTATCTGTGCTGGAAGTGGGCGAAGGCGTGATCGAAGTCAAATCCACCAATGGTGACACCCACCTCGGCGGCGATGACTGGGATCAAAAGATCGTGAACTGGGCGGCTGATGAATTCAAAAAAGATCAAGGCATCGATATCCGTGCTGACCGCCCCGCCTTACAGCGTTTGCGTGAAGCTGCTGAAAAAGCCAAGATCGAACTCTCTACCGTAATGGAAACTGAGATCAACCTACCGTACATCACAGCCGATGCCAGCGGACCGAAACACATGCAGTTAAAATTGAGCCGCGCCAAATTCGAGCAGATGACCGAAGACCTTGTCCTGCGTTGTCGTAAACCCTTCGAAGCCGCATTGAAAGATGCGAATATGGATGCGAGCAAACTGAACGAAGTGGTGTTGGTTGGTGGCTCATCGCGTATGCCCATGGTTCAAGACCTGGTTCGCAAATTGACCAATGGCAAAGAACCGAACAAAGGTGTCAACCCGGATGAAGTTGTGGCGATCGGTGCGGCAATTCAAGGCGGCGTGCTCGGCGGCGAAGTCAAGGACATCCTGTTGCTCGATGTGACTCCGCTCTCCTTGGGCGTTGAAACCCTCGGCAGTGTCATGACCAAAATGATCGAACGCAATACAACCATCCCTGTCCGCAAAACGGAAACTTATTCCACGGCCGCGGATAACCAAACTGCTGTGGATATTCATGTCTTGCAGGGTGAACGACCAATGGCTGGTGACAACATGTCGCTCGGACGCTTCCGCCTCGATGGCATCCCACCGGCAGCGCGCGGCATCCCGCAAGTGGAAGTGACCTTCGATATTGATGCGAATGGCATCCTGCATGTGACTGCCAAAGACAAAGCCTCCGGCAAGGAGCAGAAGGTTACCATCACTGCCTCCACCAACTTGAACAAGAACGATATTGATCGCATGGTGCAAGAATCGCGTGCCCACGAAGCCGAGGACAAGAAGCGCCGTGAGTTGATCGATGCAAAGAACACGGCTGACAGCCTGGTTTATCAAACCGAAAAAGCGTTACGCGATCTCGGCGATAAAGTCCCCGCTGCCGAGCGTGGTGAGATCGACACCAAGATCAACGATCTCAAGTCTGCTGGACAAAGTGATGACCTCGGACGTATTCAGAAAGCCTCCGAGACATTGCAACAGGCATTCCACGCTTTGAGCCAGCAACTCTACGCCCAGGGGCAACCGCAACCTGAGGCGCCGGGTGGATCATCCACACCGCCGTCAAATGATGGCGATGTGATTGACGGCGAAGTCCGAGAATAGACAAAACTAAAACTGCTGGTGGATTATTTATCCACCAGCAGTTTTTTTATTTTATTGGCAACAATATGATTTAGATTTTTTAGTCTTCCGTAGTCGCCAAATGTCTTGATTTTCGATTGGGTGCAGTTGGCTGGACTGGTATTGCAAAGAAATCTTTTTTCAATTTTCGGATCAATGTATTTGCTTCAACCTGCTTAGTCTCAATATATTTTTGAAGTTCCTCGATCGGTCTGGTTGTTGGTTCTTTAAAGATACGTACGTTAATTTTATTTTCTGGAGAGTTGTTTTCGTACTTTACCATCCAATTAGGTGCGGCAGCCTTGGGTTTGGAAGTAGAAACGGCTGAAGCCAAAATCGGGGCGTTGACTGGCACAGGAGTATGAGGCTCAAGCCTGGGTTTTTCTGAAGTCTGAAGCCCGGTTTTGTTAGTCGTACTGGTTTGATCGTGACCAGCATTGATCATTTGAGCAGATGCCAGATTGATTGGCTGAGCAGCTGGCGCAGGCGTTGTGATGGGCACGCTTGTTTCGAGGCTGGCATTGCTTACTGTGCGCCTGCGAGCCTGTTCCCGAAGAAGAGCCTGTGGTACGTTTTTTACTTTCGGGGTGTTTGGCTTATACGTTATGCTTATCTGAATCCGTGATAGGTCTTGAATTCGTTGAGTGACAAGCTCCCGAATAGGCATCTTCTTCAAGACTGCATCGTAAATACGATATGCCAGCAATGCCAGAAGACTTGTCCCTGAGATCAAGTAATACCCATGTGCCCATTGGGTTGTACTATCGGTTCCACTGTTTATGCCGTGCAGGAATCCCATCGTGTAGGTGGCGAAATTGACATAGTGGATCAAACGCCAGGTCTTTTGACCAATCCATGGGCGAACGTAGAAGCTTGCAGCTGTAATCAGCCAAATGTAAAAACAGACCTGCCCCAACCCTATCCAGATGGTTCGATATGCAATTGAGAAGGGCAGCATAAGCTTTGGCAGTGAGAAATCAACGAAATGATCGCCCATCAACACCAATCCATGGTACAGCACAAAGACCAATCCAAGCAGGCTGGCATATTCGTGAATTGCGAAAGCGGTGGGCGCTCCTGGCCATAAGCGGGCTAATTTGTTGGTGATGCTTAAGCCCAGTGCCATCGAAACCCATAGGATACTCAGACCAATAAAGCCAGCCGAGCGCGATAGGTACCAGTAAATTTTGGGCGCATGACCGTTGATCGAGGTGAATGAGTATGTGAGGTTGGGAATCCCAATCGGCAAAAGCGGGATCAAGATCAGCAGACTGGCAACCACACCGACAAACAGCACCATAAAGGGCTGCAGCGTGATCGCAGACTCTGTAAAATTGTTGTTTTCAGAATTATTCGCAGGCATTATTTTCTCCTTTTATTTGCGCGACGGCGAGGATCGAAGATGGATCCTGTTTCTTGCTCATTCACCGCGCAAACAGGTCGTACCAGTGTTGCAAGTCTATATAGCTGTGCTATCAGGATGACCTTGTACTGGTTATACATTTTGTGCCTATATTCTTTTTATGAATAAATGTTAGGCAGGCTTTGGCAGGTGCAGGCGTTGCTCTAAGGGTTGGAGCAGCCGCTTGTAGTTCTGCCGGGTCGGCATTTTTTGCTGATCGTTGACGATCCACACCGGCGAAGATGTTGCACAACGCTAATTGGGTTAGCATGGCGACGACGGCAATAATCGTTTGGTTCGCTTTCGAACTGCGGGCTTTCTGTTTTTCTGGCATGTTTCATCTCCTTTGCTTTCGATCTACGGATTTGTTTCACAAGGCATTGAGCCTAAGCGATTTCGCAGATCAAATAGATTCGCAGATCACTATCGGAATAATGTGTTGGTGGTGTGATCTACATAGGAAAAAAGCGTTTGAGCTGTGTATGCTTGCATCCCCACTCTATACCTAGTTAGGTCGTTGTATCACCTAAAAAGTTATGTCTGTTTTTATTAAAACCTTGTTAGAGAAATATTTTGTCGTTTTTACCAATTAAGTTTAATAAACCGAATCATAATAATGACTATAACATTGAGCAACATCAAATACAGGTCGAATCGCCAACAGAATTGCAAATACCATACAAAGGTACGGTGTTCCGATAAAGCGCTCTTGATGAGCTGAAAATAATCATCATCACGCACAATAGATGGGCTATTCATCTGATCGATTAGCCTTTATATGGCATGCACAACATCTTTAGCTGTATAACGCTATACATACTCTTTCATATTTTTACTGTATAAAGTTTGACCATTTTCGAGGATCAATAAGCCTGCAATATTCGTTTGAGCTTCGAGCCATTCAAGCCCAGACTGGCTCCCCAAAATAAATGCAGCTTTTGCAGCGGCTTCGGCTTGCATCACATCTGGCGCTATTGCCGTGACGGTCAATAGATCTGTTTCGGCAGGCTGTTGTGTGAGCGGATCAAGGATATGATGTTGCAAGACACCGTTGCGGACCCAGTGACGGCGATTCTTGCCGGAGGTGGCAACACCACATGCGTTGAGGGAGAGGGTCTCGATTTCCTTTTCAGGCTCAAACGGATCGGCGATCCCAACGGGCCATGGATTCCCGTCAGCACGCGGACCGCTTATCGCGATATCGCCAGCCGCATCGATCAATGTTGGACCTTCAGCCTGCAGTCGTTCCATAGCCTGGTGTGCCGCCCAACCTTTTGCAACACCGCCAAAATCAAGGCTTGCCCCTTCGGGCAGTGTGATCGATCGTGTTGCTTCATCGGTTGTGATCGCTTCCAGTGTTGGAACTGCCAAAGCGGCAGAGGCAGGCGCGGACGAAGTCTGAAGCGGCATTCTGTCAAATGAGCGGTCATAGCCTGCCTCAACGAGAGCATCCAAAAGGGTTGGCGTGACCAGCCCGCCTGTCATTTGTTCGGCAGTACGCGCCGTGTAGAAAACATCCCATAACGTGCTACTCACAGGGACGGGTTCCTCGTGGATTTGGTTGAGCCGTGTGAGTTCACTATCGAACCGAAAGCGACTCAGAACTTGTTCCCATTCTTCGAACCACTTCGGGACCTTCGAAAGCATGGCTGGTATGGATTCACTATCTAGCGCTGCAAGCATTTCGCAGCCCATGGCATGGAATTCAAGACGGTGTAACATATTTCGCTCCAGCTGGTCGAGGCTCTTCAATGGCCTCGACCAGCTTTACTTTTCAGTGTTTATTTGTAAAAATCATGGTTGGCTTTGATGCCATCACGGAGATCAACCACTTCACCGGGTGTAAGCGCCCGGGTTGTTTCAATGACGATCTGTTCTTTGCGATGGTTGGTGTTTTCGTAGTGACCGGTCAAACCCAACTGGTTGATCAGCTCACCGCCCTTTGCCGTGTAGGCTGAAGGTACTTCATCTTCAGGATAGATCGCGTGATACGGGCACTCAGGGATACAGGCGCCACAATCTATGCAGGTGGCTGGATCAATGTAGTACGTTGGCCACTGATCCGCTGATGTGCCCGGGCTGATACATTCCACTGGACATACATCGATACACCCATTGTCGCGCAGACACAAGCTCGTGATTATGTGAGTCATAATCGACCTCCTTATTTGGCGATATTCAGATAGCCATCAATCTCCGCTCGGGAGTAAGCTTCGTTCGTAATGAGGCATTGTTGATTAACGGAATATCACTCGATAATGGTTACAACCCCCAGATTGGTTTGGCATTATAGTCTGCTCAATGAGCAGGTCAAGCGCGCCATGCAAGATATCAGCTTACGAATTTGTTATTTCAACTCAATGAATTCATGCTTTCTTTCTAGAATGAAAAAAAAGTACTTTTGGTTGATGCGTTTATGAGAAAAATCTTAATACCAGTAAGTTTACCTTTATGCCGATAAGCACATCTGTGTCTCCACTTGATGATGTGCTTGACGATGAAGTAAAGGAAGATAGATGATTGCCAGCTTGATAAAAACAAAACGGACAATCATATGATTGTCCGTTTTTGCTGGTTGGTGGACCTCTGCAAGGGATGATTGAGGATCAGAAATGTTTCCTTCTCAACCTGTGCCCAAATAGCGTTGCTATGTTTTTCCAAATATGGGGCTAGCCGCTTGATCTGTTGTATTTCATCCACGGGTAGATCCTCGAACCGCTGAAAAACTCCCCTGTCCCTGGGCAAAAATCGTGCCAGCTCTTCCAGATCGAAATATTTCACTTCGTTGTTAAGTAGCAAGGTGCCTAAAGCCAGATTGACCTTGCCCTGTTCACTATATACCTCGATCAGGCGGTCATTTGCCGTCAGTGTCACCTGCCAATTATCCTGATTTTGATCGACCCGTAACACTGCGGCAATGCGAAAACCACGTTTGAATAAAAAGTCAAAATGCAGCCTGATATTTTTTAGCGTTTCATGGAATTTGAGACCTGATTGATTTTCCATCTCTACCTCTAATAATTGGTATGGTTTGCGTACAGAACCTGAAAAGGAGCTTACTTAAATGTCGCTGAACGCCCAAAAAAGTTACTGCCTCAGCATGCAAAATATCTGATTGGAACCAAATCTTACCGCTTCGCGTTTTAGTTTTACAGCGTATTGTGTAACCATGTATAATCTTCCCCATGCAAAACCGTTTTAAACCCATCTGGCTGATTCCTGTATTGATTTTATTGGCTGTCGGCATCTTCTTCCTGCCGCCGGTGTATAGCCGCGCCATGCCGCGCATCGACGGCTGGGTGACAAGTATCAAATACCTCATCAATCCGCCCGATGAAGTTGTATTTCTTCCGTCACAGCAATCTAGCACTGCTACAACAGCAAGCGGGACAATTTCTACTCAACCTGCCTCGCCTACACCTGCGCAGACTCAAACTCCCAAGCCCGGACCTACTCTTACGCCAACGCTCACCTCTACGCCTTTGCCTGCTACCGTTAAATTGACCGGGTTCAAATATGTAGACCAGTTTAATCGCTGGAATTACTGTGGTCCTGCCAATTTAACCATGGCGCTGAATTATTGGGGCTGGACCGGTAATCGCGATGTGATTGCCAAAGTCATCAAACCTGGGATTCAAGACCCCAAGCTGGACTTTATCCAGCAGAGCCGTTCAGATTACAACGTCATGCCTTATGAACTGGAAGACTTCGTCAACGAACAGACCCAGTTCCGCGCACTCTCTCGGTTGGGCGGCGATATTGATGTTGCCAAGAAATTGATTGCAGCGGGGTTCCCCTTTATTGCCGAAAAAGGCTATTACGAAAAAGATTATTCTGGTAAGGTTGGCTGGATGGGACATTATCAATTCATTACTGGTTACGATGATGTGAGGCAAGAATTGATTGTGCAAGATACCTACAACGACGGTCCTAACTTTGCCATTCCCTATGAAGAGTTTATGGCAGATCAAGCCTGGATGGCGTTCGATCATATCTTCATTGTGGTCTATCCGCCTGATCGTGAACAGGATGTGTTGAATACGTTGGGACCGTATGCCGATGAAACCTGGGCGACACGCCATGCTTTGAGCGTCGCCGAAGACCATGTCGGCACTACTAGCGGAATGAATTTGTTCTTTTCCTGGTTCGCGAAAGGGACGAGTCATGTTGCGCTGTTCGAATATGTAGATGCAGCAACTGCCTATGACCAGGCGTTTGCTGTTTACAACGAACTCGGCAAGGACGACAAACAACGCCCCTACCGCATGATGTGGTACCAGACGGGACCCTACAAAGCCTACTTCTATGCAGGTCGATATCAGGATGTTATCGATCTTGCGAATGTGACACTTTCAGTCAAGCCGACCCTGGAAGAAAGCATCTACTGGCGCGGACGCGCTGAATATATGATTGGTGATACCAAAAGCGCCGTTGATGATTTTCGCGAGGCGCTCCGCTTACATCCCAAGTGGAGTCCTGCCATTCAAGCCCTACAGGATTTGGGAGTACAACCCTAGAGTGTTATCAGGTTTACAGGTTTGAACGTTATAACGTTTCAACCTGACAACTTTCAAACCTTAAACATGAAACTCCTCCACTTCGCCGACGCCCACATTGATATGGCAAACTACGGACGCCATGATCCCGAAACGGGATTGCCTTTACGCGTCCTCGATTTTCTCAAGTCGTTGGATACCATTGTCGATGCGGCGATCAACGAAAAAGTGGACATGGTCATCTTTGCGGGAGATGCGTACAAAGACCGTTCGCCCGCGCCGACGTTTCAACGTGAGTGGGGCAAACGTATCATGCGACTCTCGCAGGCGAAAATTCCAACGTTGTTGTTGGTGGGTAATCATGATATGTCGCCCGCCACCAGACGCGCCCATGCCATTCAAGAGTTCAAAACTTTACAAGTTCCGTTTGTGCAGGTGTTGGATGAACCGAGTTTTCTAAAGCCTGAAGATTTATGGGGTCTGCCGGTTCAAGTCATTGCCATGCCGTGGATCACACGGTCAGGTTTGATGGCGGCAACTGGCGAGACCAACTCCACCGAAGCATTCTCACGCATTGAAGAGAATATGGGCGAGTTGATCGTTGGTTGGCTCGAAGAAGCGGACGCATCTCTGCCGATCATTCTCACGGCGCATGCCTCGATTGAAGGTGCAAAGTTTGGTGGTGAGCGCTTAGTAATGTTGGGGAATGATTTGGTGCTCTCAAGCGGTTTGGTAAAGAATAAAAAGTTTAATTACGTGGCGATGGGGCATATCCATAAGCCGCAGGATGTGAATGAAGGCTATCAGCCGCCGGTTGTGTATCCCGGTTCTATTGAGCGGGTGGATTTTGGCGAAGCGAATGAAGACCGGTTCTTTGTCATTGCCCAGATCGAAAAAGGCGTGGATACCAAAGTTGATTGGATCAAACTCACAGGCACGCGTCCGTTCATTGAGCGGCGAGCAGTTCTAAAGTCCGGTGAGAACGTGACCGAGTATCTCAAGTCCCAGTTGCCCGCAGACATGTCCGGTGCCATCGTCAAGCTCGTGGTGGAATATCCAAAAGAGTTGGATACGCTGATCGATGATGCTGCTTTGCGAAAACATGCCGAGCAGGCATTCGAGTTTCATTTGGTGAAAAAACCAAAGATCGAGTCGCGGGTGCGTATCCCTGAGGGGCAGGTGGTCAGCAGCATGAGCCCGCTTGATCTGCTGGCGCAATACTTTGATGCTTCAAAGGCAGATGATAAAGATAGTTTGCAGAAGCTCGCACAGGAAATCATTTCAGAAGATGGAGCGCAGGATTAATCCTGCGCTTTTCTTTACAGAACTTGTTTGACCGATCTGTGTTATTACTGTAGACTACATCAAATTCTGACCCGAGAGGTTTCCCATGCCCCAGCAACATTCCCGATATCGCTGGTTCGTCGTCGGTACGTTTTTCACATTTATGCTCCTGCATCAAGTGGATCAGTTATTGATCGGTCCGCTCACACCGCGTATCATGGAAGAGTTTCACATCAATACACAGCAAATGGGATGGGTGGATACGTTTGCGCTGGTGGTTGCAACACTGTTCTATCCAATTTGGGGTTATCTGTATGACCATTATGCGCGTCCACAATTACTGGCGCTGGCATCTTTCATCTGGGGCGCTACCACATGGATGAGTTCCATTGTTAGAACCTTCCCACTCTTTCGCATCACGCGCGCTTCAACCGGCATCGATAATTCCGCCTACCCGGGTTTATACAGCCTGATCGCCGATTATTTTGGACCCGACCTGCGCGGCAAAATCTATGGCGTGTTGCAACTTACTTCCCCCATTGGATATTTACTAGGTTTGATTCTGGCACTCATGGTTGCACCCATGCTCGGCTGGGGCTGGCGTACAGTTTTCATTTTTACGGGTTCACTTGGGATACTGCTCTCTTTCGTTATTTACTTCGGGGTTAAAGAAGTGCCGCGTGGTCAGGGCGAACCGGAGCTTGAGGATTCTGCCTATGATGCGGGTGCTTATAAATTCTCGTGGGATAAGATCAAGGATGTTCTCAGACTCAAGACAATGTGGTTCATTTTCCTGCAGGGTTTTGCTGGCGTGTTCCCCTGGAACGTCATCACCTATTGGTTCTTTTACTATCTTGAAAAAGAGCGCGGTTATGATCAAAGCAGTATCCTGTTCACCATGGGTCCCGTCATTCTCATTCTAGCCAGCGGTTATTTTGTTGGCGGTGCAGTGGGTGATTGGTTGTTCAAGCGCACCCACAAGGGGCGCATCCTGGTATCGGTGACCGGTGTGCTGATGGGCATTGTGTTCATGTCGCTGGCGCTCAATACCCCGCTGGCAGAACGCAACACCTTTTTTGTGTATATGTGCCTCACTGCCGTTTTTATCCCGCTCTCCTCGGTTAATGTACTTTCGACCATTTACGATATCACCATCCCTGAAGTGCGCTCCTCCGCGCAGGCAATCGAAAGCTTCATCGAAAATATTGGTGCTGCCCTCGCACCTGTCATTGCAGGCGCGATTGCTCTCACGCACAACATGCAATTCTCCATTCTTTGGATCTGTGTAATTGCGTGGAGCTTATGCTTCATTTTCTATCTTGGTGCATTCTTCACCATCGATCACGATATTAACAACCTGCGTGCGCAAATGGCAGAACGCGCAAAAACAATTTAGTTTTGTAGAGCGAGATAATATCTCGCTCTACTTTTTTATGAACATCATTCAGCTCGATCTCAACAACCAAAAGCAAGTGGATGATTTCCTCCACTTGCCTTTTTCCATTTACAGAAATAATCCTCAATGGGTGCCGCCTCTGCAAATGGACGAACGCCTCCGCCTCAGCCCGAAGCGGTTCCCGTTCTACAAACATTCCCATGCTTCGTTCTTTCTCGCTTGCGAAGGGACGCACCCAATCGGTCGCCTCGCAGTCCTCGACAATCAGCGTTACAACGAATTCAACAAAACCAAGACTGCCTTCTTCTATCTCTTCGAATGTGAAAATAATATAGAAGCCGCCACTGCGCTATTCAATGCAGGCTTCGATTGGGCAGGCTCCCGCGGGCTGACAAAAATTATCGGTCCCAAAGGATTCACCCCCCTGGATGGATTTGGCTTGCTGGTCAAGGGCTTTGAACATCGTCCTGCGTTTGGCTTGCCATATAATCCTGCCTATTATGTTGATTTGATTGAAGCACAAGGATTCGTGAAAGATGGCGAATCGGTTTCTGGTTATCTCGGCACGGACATTCAATTCCCGCCGCGCATTCATCAACTCGCCGAACGCCTCGCCCAACGCCGTGGACTGCGTATTGCGCGTTGCGAAACCCGCGCCGATCTGCGTGCCCTTGTCCCGCACTTGAAAGAACTCTACAATGACTCGCTGGAAGGGACAACTGGCAACACACCTTTAACTGATGAAGAAGTCGATACGATGGCGAACCAACTTATCTGGCTGGCAGACCCGAAGCTGATCAAGATGGTAATGAGTGGCGAGAAGATCGTTGGATTTTGTTTTGCGTACCCTGATATTTCCGCCGCCCTCCAAAAAACACGCGGACGACTCTTCCCCTTCGGCTGGCTGACCATTCTCCTCGAACTCCGCCGCACCGACTGGATCAACATTAATGGTGCGGGTCTGCTCCCCGAGTATCGCGGCTCAGGTGGCACGGCGATTCTCTACAGCGAGATGTTCAAGTCTGTGAGTGAGAATCCGCGTTATAAACATGCCGAGGTGGTGCAGATCGGCGTCGAGAACGAGAACATGCAACGCGAGATGGAAAACTTCGGGATCGATTTTTATAAGACGCATCGAACGTATACGAGAGATTTGTGAGGAAGAATATGGCTAAGAAACAAAAGACACGCTCTCCTCTTCGAGAAATGCCGTTGCATTATCCTGGACAATCTGTTCAAGAAGAGATGGATAAACTGTATGATATCGCATTAAATTACGCTATATATATTATTGGCGTATTGTTACTGGTATTTGTGGCGTGGGAACAACGTTTAATGAAAGTATCTATAGAACCCGTTTTTACAACACTTATTGCATTATTAATTATTGGGTATTGCATTTATAAAATAGCCCACATTCGACGAAAGTATTTATTACTTGCCATGGGACGTGATGGCGAAAAAATAGTTGGTCAAGAGTTGGAGCTTCTCCGTGAGAAAGGCTACGCTGTTTTCCATGATATCAAAGGAGAAAATTTCAATATAGACCATGTAATTATTGCTCCGCAGGGTTTGTTTGTTGTTGAAACAAAAACATATAGTAAGCCGTTAGAAAGCAACGCAAAGGTCGTATATGATGGGAGAAAAGTTTTGGTAAACGGTTATGAGCCTGATCGTGATCCTATCAAACAAGTTACTGCCAATGCAAATTGGTTGCGAGACGTGATTAAGAATAGTACGGGATTGAATATCCCTGTTCGTGGCGCAATTGTGTTTCCCGGTTGGTATGTGGATTCAACTTCTGCTAAAGGGAGTCCTGTTTGGGTATTAAACCCAAAAGGTTTAGGAACTTTTATTGGCAACGAGCCAGTTCGATTAAAGGATACTGAAGCACATATGATCGCATATCACTTGTCGAAGTACATTCGACTACCGTCGTAATATTGGAGTGGAAAATGTTTTGTTTAGAGCTAGAACTTGACGCAAATCACCAAGTCACTCTGATGGAGCGTTCTTTGCGACCAAAGAGTCTCGAATTTCAATTATAGAGACCCTTCGCTATCGCTCAGGGTGACATGGCTAAGTTGTGCTGTACTTGCATACGGTAAATTTGTAATACAAATTTCAGTTCTTTTGACAGTTATCTTCTCCAGATGGGCGGGCTACAATGAAATCTGGAGAAGATTATGACCATTATCGTTGCTGATACCACCTGCGGCTTGCCGCATGAAATGCTCGAAGAACGCGGGATTCCCGTAATCCCACAAATTGTGATGTTTGGGGAAGAGTCCTATCACGATGACAAAGATTTCGATACCACCGTATTTTTGCAGAAACTGAAAGCCTCGGTGACCATGCCGAAAACTTCCGCGCCTGAACCGTCTTTGTATTTCCCCATTTTTGAAGAAGCAAAGAAAAAAGGTGAAAGTGTGGTGGTCGTTGCGCCGACCAGTAAAGCCAGCGGAACTGTCCGCTCGGCACAGACTGCGGCACAGGAATTTCCGGGGTTGGATGTCCGCGTGGTGGATACGCTGACGGTCTCGTGTAATCTCGGTTCGCTCGTGCTTGTTGCGGACGACATGGCGAAGGCAGGCAAATGCGCGGATGAGATCGTGGCGAAACTCACCGATATGATTCCGCGTGGGCGGTTGTATTTTGTAGTGGATACGCTGGAATATCTCGCCAAGGGCGGTCGCATTGGCGGGGCGAAGAGGTTGCTGGCGGAGTTGCTTGAGATCAAGCCGATTCTGCAAGTCAAGGATGGGCAGGTCGAGTCGTTTGAACAGCAGAGAACAAAGCGGCGGGCATTGGCACGGCTTGTGGAAGTAGTGGGGGAACAATGCCCAGGCGGAGACGAAGCTCATTTGTGTGTGTTGCAGGTTGCGGCTGAGGCAGAAGCGGCGGTACTCGTCCAGGATTTGAAGTCTAAAATCGCCGTGTCCGACATCCCGATTTATGAATTACCGCCTGCCATCGTCGTCCATGCCGGACCCAAGGCGATGGGCGTGGGCTTTTTCCTGTAATGGTATAATTTTCGGGCTAATTATATATTTTGCACGAAAGTGCTTTTGTTGAAGGAGAACGACATGTCAGGTCATTCAAAATGGAAAACGATTAAACGCAAGAAAGGTGCGGCAGACGCCAAGCGCGGCGCAAGCTTTACTCGTCTTGCGCGCGAGATCGTCATTTCCGCGCGCGCAGGCGGCAGTGATATTGATTCGAATTTCCGCTTGCGGCTGGCGGTGGATAAAGCCCGCGCCGAGAACATGCCCAAGGATAATATCGAACGCGCCATCAAACGCGGCGCGGGCGAAGATAAAGACGGCACCGTTTTTGAAGAGGTCACTTTCGAAGGCTACGGTCCGCATGGCTCGGCGCTGATGGTCACCTGTGTCACTGATAACCGCAACCGCACCGTGCCGGATATGCGGCACGCCTTCAGTAAATATGGCGGCAATATGGCTGAGCCGGGCGCGGTCGGCTGGCAGTTTGACCACAAAGCCTATTTTGCATTCCCTCCGAGCGATATGCCTTTTGATAAAGCCTTCGAACTCGGCATCGAAGTCGGCGCCGATGATGTAGTGGATGGCGAAGAGACCATCGAAATTTATGCGCCCGTTGAATTGTTCAAGACCGTCGCGGATGCACTGCATAAGGCGAAGGTCCACACCGAGGAAGCTGGCCTGCGCATGGTCCCCAAACAGGAAGTTGAACTGGATGTGGAAGCAACCCTCAAGTTCATGAAGATGGTTGAAGCCATCGAAGAACTTGACGATGTGCAGGATGTCTTCCACAACGTCAAAGTTTCAGACGAAGCGTTAGCCGCTCTCGAAACTGCCTAAGAATTTTGAACCGCGAAGAGCGCAAAGGTCGCGAAGAATTTTAAAAGAATCTTCGCGTTCTTGGCGGGCTTCGCGGTTAATTATTTAAAACGATGACCCTCGCCTTAGGAATTGACCCTGGTACTGCCACCACTGGATACGGACTCGTGCGCCTCATGCGTGACGGGGAACTGGTCGCTGTTTCCTATGGCGTTATCTCCACTCCCAAAGATGCGACCGCGTCCGCGCGGCTGGAGATGCTGTTCGACCAACTCAATGACCTGATCAAAGAGAACAAGCCTGATACTGCGGCTGTTGAAAAATTATTTTTTCAAAGTAATGTCAAGACTGCCCTTGCAGTAGGACAAGCCCGCGGCGTAATCATGCTTTGTTTGCAAAAAGCACGCATCGAAACTTTTGAATATACTCCCAATGAAGTGAAACAAGCTGTCGCTGGCTACGGCGGCGCGGATAAACGCCAGGTGCAGGATATGGTCCGCGCCTTGTTGCAACTTGACTCCATCCCCAAACCCGATGACGCCGCCGATGCATTGGCAATTGCGATCACCCATTTAAATACGAAGAGATATGATTAACCATAGCACGTGATTCTGGAGTCAACCAGCTTGCTGGTTGATATCACAGGCGGCAAGCCGCCTGACTCCAGAGTTTAATAAAAACCTTTGTGTACTTCGTGCCCTTTGTGGTTAAAGGGGTTAAAATAGAACCATGATAGCAACCCTGCGTGGAGAGATCTCCCAAGTTGAAGATAACGCCCTCGTCGTGGAAGTTGGCGGCGTGGGCATACGTGTCTTTGTCCCTGCACCGCTGCGGACGCGCGTCAAAGCTGGTGAAACCGCATATTTGTTTACGCATCTCATCGTCCGTGAAGATGCGTTGACGTTATATGGCTTTGAATCCCAATCTGACCGCGACCTCTTCAACATCTTACTCGGCGTGGATGGCGTAGGACCGAAAGTCGCATTATCGGTCTTATCTACCATGACACTCGATGCCGTACAGCGCGCCGTCTTTGCCGATGATGGGGAATTGTTGAGCCGTGTGCCGGGTGTGGGCAAGAAGACTGCCCAAAAGATGGCACTCCATCTGAAAGACAAACTGAAACCTACCGATACGCTGGCGCGAGTTGCCTCCATGTCTGATGCAGACAGCGAAGTCCTGGCCGCGCTCACATCGCTAGGCTATTCCGTCGTTGAAGCGCAGACCGCGCTCCAATCCCTGCCCAAGGATGCGCCCGACGATACCGAAGAACGTCTGCGCCTGGCATTACAGTATTTCAGGGGCTGATGATGCGTCTGCCCGGTCTGCTTGCCAAACCAATATTCCATTTGATCTATACTTTTATGCGTCGCAAAGAAGGCGCAACGATAGCACCCATTCGCCGCAAAGTAGCGCCAGTGGACAAGGCGCGCAGACAAGTGTTTGATGCGATTTTAGATAGCGCGTTGGTCGGCAATCCGCGGGTGCCTATCAGCTATACTCTCGCCTATCCCAAAGCTGAGTTCCTAAACTATATCTGTGATTGGCGCGGATTCGTCGTGCATGGGTCGCCATTGCAGGATCTGACTACGTTACAACCCGTCCGCAAAAGTTCAGATCAAAACGAATTTGGGAATCGACAGCAGATCTTCGCCTCGCCTGATGCGATGTGGGGGATGTGGTTTGCGATCCTGGATAAAGATAAAATCAACCTGACCCGTAACGGCAGTGTGCGGATCGGGCGTGGGAATCACCGCGTTAAGTATTATCATTTTGAACTGCCCAAAGAAAATAAAGAGAACAGACCCTTCGTGGAAGGGATGCTCTACATCACCCGCGCGCAGGATTTCCCCGATAAACGTCCCTACCCGCTGTTGGATTTGCTCGACGCTGAGATCGAAGAATGGGGCAGCACGAATCCGGTTTCCCCGTTGGCAAAGATCCGCATCTCGCCGCGCGATTTTCCATATTTGGATAAAGTCCAATTTTCACTTTAATGACTTGCTAAGTTTCAACTATCCTGTATACTATTCTTTATCACTGGTTTTATCGCCCCATAGGAGTCGTGATGGATAATTCTTCAATTAAATTATTGATGCTGGCTGTTGTTCAGGAGCAGGATCAGGATACCGCCACGCAGGCGCTCGCCAAATTGAATCTGCCGGTGGTGCTTCTTTCCAGTGCAGGTGGATTTCTGGGCAGGCGTAATGCCACCTTGTTGATCGGTCTGCGCGAGGGCAAGGAAGAAGCCGCCCTCAAATCATTGGAAGAATCCTGCCGCCAGCGTATCGAATATCTGACGTTGCCTCTGGAAGGTTCGCCGCTCCCCATGCCGACGCCTGTTCCTGTCACTGTGGGCGGCGCAACAGTTTTTGCTTTGCCAGTTGAACGCTTTGAAGAAATTTAACGAGGAGTGTGACTCATGAAAATGATTATATTGATCGTCAAAGACAACGATTCTGATGAAGTGACCCAGGCACTGACCTCTGAGCAGTATCGAGTGACGCGGGTGGCATCGACAGGCGGATTCCTACGCAGCGGTGTGGTGACACTTTTGTTGGGTGTGCGGGATGAACGCGTCGAGTCGGCTCTGGAGTTGATCCGTGCCAAGCTGCCCCCCTTGTCTTCAGGCGAAAGGCGTGCCACGCTTTTCGTTGTCCCCGTGGAGCGGTTCGAGCAGATCTGATTGGGAACTAAACAGCCATAAAGATTGTCTTACACACGGAGACACTGAGAGCTTGCTCTCAGTGTCTCCGTGTGTTGTAATACTTGATGAGTTCGTGAGCAGTTGTACTGCGAACAGAATGCAGTGCAACCAAACGACGAACTTGTTCTTTCGAAAGGAAACCATGAAAAAGAATTCCTATCCGTTTATTGCTTTATTGGTTTTGATCGCAACCGCCCTTGCCTGTGCATCGCCGCTCGGAGGTGGAAGTAATCAACCATCTTCAGCTGACCAGGTTGCGACCGTTGTCGCTGCAACCTTCCAGGCACTGACACCGGTGACATCCGGCGGCGAAACGCTCGTCCCTGAGTCGGAAGGCATCCTCCCGCACGCCTTGTATTACCTCAACAATGATAAGACCGGCATCCCGCAAGTCTTTCGTCTCGCCCCCGACGCCAAGACCATCGCGCAGCTCACCTTTGAACCTTCGGCTGTCAGCTCTTACGATGTCTCGATGGCAGATGGCAGTATTGTGTATGTGGCGAACAACCAAGTCTTACTTGTCAACGCCGATGGCTCCGGTCGCCGCATATTGGTAGATGGTGGACCTGTTGACCCGAACAATCCGTTTACGACCAGCATTGGCGGTCCCGTCTTTTCGCCAGATGGACAGACCATTGCCTATAGCAGTAATAAAGGCTTGAACTTGTATACGGTTTCAACAGGGGCATCCAATATTGTGTTGGAAAGGAAATCTGATTCAGGCTCTCCTGCCGAAATGTACATTCCACAAAAATATGCCCCCGATGGGACGAAGTTGCTCCTCACCACCGCCATCCCCAACAGCGACGGCATTTCCTCGGGCATTTACAACTTCACGACCAACACCCTTGTCCGTCTAACAGGTGGCGACGGCGCACGCCTCTGCTGCACGCAACAAGCATGGACATCAGACAGTTCCGCGCTGTATGTTGGCATTTCATCCGTGGGCATGTTCGGTTCAGGTTTATGGCGGGTAGATGCTTCCAGCGGCAACCTGACGACCCTGCTCCCAACCGAAGCCGGTGGCGGTGCCTACAATCTTGCATCTTTCCCTTATCTCGCGCCTGATGGAAATTTATATTTCTTCTACAACACCGCCCTCAACCCTGATGGTTTTATCGACCGACCGCTCTTGCAGATCAACCGTTCCGGTCCCGATGGCGTCACCAATGGAGCCGTTTTAAGCTCCGAAACTTTCGAGTCTCTGAACGAAGCGCTTTGGGCGCCAGATGCCAATTTTGTCATCGCAGTGAAGGCTCCCGACAAAACGGTCTACGCCGGTGGGGCAATCGAACTTTACTATGTTGATGGAGCCAAGGGCATGATCCCGCTCTTGCCGTTTGGTCAACAATTGAAGTGGGGTCCTTAATCAGCTTACCCAGCAGTTGAACTGCTGGGTAACTTTTTACTCCAACACAAAATTATCGATCAGCCTTGTCTTCCCCAGGAACACCGCCATGGAAAGCAGGGCTTTTCCTTTGATTTCACTCAACTCCTCAAGCGTATCATAATCCGCGCATGAGACATACTGCATTTGCACCAAAGGCTCAGAAGCGAGCACTTCTTTCATCTTGCCTCTTATCTTTTCTCCACCTCGTTCACTCTTTTCAAACAGCTCTCTTGCCGCACTCAGCGAGCGGAATAAAACGGTTGCAGCTTGGCGTTGTGCAGGGTCAAGGTACACATTGCGACTTGACATCGCCAGCCCATCTGGCTCACGCACGATTGGGCAAACAACAATCTCAAGTGGGAAGTTCAAATCTCGCACCATCTGTCGAATGACAGCCACCTGCTGGGCGTCCTTTTGCCCAAAATACGCCTTGTGTGGTTGGACAGCGTTGAACAGCTTGGCGACGACAGTACTCACACCTCGAAAGTGACCCGGTCGCATCGCCCCTTCAAGCGGACGCGTCACCGCTTCCACCTCCACCCAGGTCTGATACCCCTGCGGATACATGGTCTCAGCTGACGGCGTCCACACGAGGTTGGTGTAGGGTTCGATCAGGCGTAAGTCTCTCTCAAGGTCACGGGGATACTTCGAGAGATCTTCGTTTGCGCCGAACTGGGTTGGGTTGACGAAGATCGAGACGATTACATGCTCGCATTCCTCTCTTGCGTGGCGGATAAGAGCAAGATGCCCCTCGTGTAGATAACCCATCGTTGGCACGAATCCAACCGTCCCTGAGAAGGGGAGGCGGGCGGAACGCAAGTCCGCAAGAGTAGAAACGGTTCGCATATACGAAACTCCAGTCGTTGACAGGTATAGAAAATATGTGCTAAACTTAGAGCCTAACCAACTCAAACAAGGAGAAAAAATGGCTTACGCACACACAAATTCAAAAGGCGCTACCTATTACCTGCATTCCAATGGCAAGATGTTCTACTTCGCAAAGGAAGTCAAGGAAACTGGCGCGCTCGATGCTGTACCCACCGGGTACAACGTTGTGGAGATGAAAACGGGCATGCTCGTCTTGAAGAGAGACCAGCCCGCCGCTGCCGCTGAGAAACCTGCTGAAAGTTAATCATCAGCAAAGTATAACCTGTTCGACCTACATAATCTTTTAGATAAAAAAGGAGACTAATTATGACACGTAACACAGCATCTAAAAGCCCTGAACACAAGGAAGCGAGGGAAACATGCCTGCACTAAACCGCGTTCAATTGATCGGTAATTTGGGCAAGGATCCTGAGAGCAAGTTCACCCCGACGGGAAAGAAAGTGGCTCATTTCAGTTTGGCGGTTTCACAACGCTGGAAGACCGGCGCTGAGACCAAGGAATACACGGAGTGGGTCAACATTGAAGCCTGGGGGCGGCTCGGTGAGGTTTGTCAGGAGTATCTCAAGAAGGGCAGTCTGGTCTACATTGAAGGACGGCTCAAGACCGAGAGATACGAAGATAAAGGCGGAACCAAGTATTTCACCAAGGTCGTTACACAATTGGTCCAGTTTTTGTCTGACAACCGAGCTACTACTGCCCTAGATGAACAAGTAAATGCCGCTGAAGAAGAGGATATGGAACTGACCACATAGTCTATTTTCGAGCGAAAAGTAGTTCGTCTAGCGGGTCATCTGTTTACAACAATTTAATATCGTATATAAACCACAGGGCTGCAAGGATTTACTTGCAGCCCTGTGCCTTTCCTTACGATGATATGGTAATAGGCAGATGCCGCTATGAATCCTTCGAAACAGTGATACACACAATTAGACATATCGTTCATGCTCAATAAGGGGTAAACCTTTGATTTTTAGGCAATTCTGGCATCTATCATCATACTATCCAAAAAGATTTGATTGACACACGAGTAATCGAAAAATGCTAATTCTGAGCAAAATTAAGGCTTGTATAGTTTTTCTTTCAGGTATTTCTCAAGGTCTTTCTCTTTAACGATTTGCCCCAATTTTGGGAGATCGAGTCCCTTTAATAATCCTTTCTTCAACCACGTAGAAACGGTTCTTTCTTTCACGTTACCGATTTCGGCTACCTGTGCTATTGTAAAATATTTGCCACGAGGAATGAATACCGCACTGGTTGAAACTGGTCCTGTCTCTTGAACTGTTTCAGTCTTGACCGTAATACTGCCTTTTTTCTGTTCCTCGCCCCAACTTAGAATCAGCATATACGCCTGTCTCAGTATCCTCCTTCTTTCGGCTGCTTCTGCTTGAATAACCTTTTCTAGGTTTTTTTTCATGTTGTCCTAAGAACGATACAAATTCCTGAGCCTGAGCCGGCGTCAGTTGAATTGTATGCGTTAAACACCAGTTGCCTTCTTCCGATGTCTTAGTCGAAGGAATCGTTATCTGGTAAGCCACCTCTCCCACTAACATTCCTTTCCTCTTCCAAGCTCAGTAAACCGTTGCGATTGCTCAAGGATATTGGCTGCTTGACTGCCGTGCAAATGAGTTATGCGATTTATCCGCGCATCCCAGACGACAACCCCCAATTTATACCAATTCTTTTGCTCCCAAGAGCTTGCCCATTTTGGGCATGGGGGACATGATGATAAGTAAATAGTTTCGTTGAGATGGAAACCCCATGTGGGAGCTTGATATGCGTCCGTCATTGACATTTTCCTCCAAATATCATACTACCAGTTTTATTGGTGTGTCTAATCTTTGCCAAGTTTAGGGCAAATACAAAATTACTGAATTGAGTTGTCGCTCGTGGTTTAGCTGCATATAGTTATCTATACCTCCCATACATGACGTATGCCGCACTAGGCAGATCCGATTGTGGTTATGATGTAGAAAATGACGATTCGACATGAATGTCTGCATCCTAGCCTTCAACAAGGCTAATTTTCATCGTTTCGGTTTAACGGACCGCGGGTATCGGGTTCTTGGTACTTGACCTGCCAATCCCATGTGCCAGAACCCGCTTCATGTTGTTCGCCGTTGAAAGAGGTGATGCAATCTTTAACCCTGTCTTTGCACAATGCATGTCAGTAACGTTCTTGCCAAACTGCAACTTGCAAGCATCGTAGTATGCATTAAAAGTGGGATAGGCTTCGCTATAACCCCATACGTCATTTGTCCGATCGAAGACCGTTGAAAAGCGGTCTTTTGTTTTACCTGCAACCCGTCAACCCGCCGATGTGTATAAGTCCCTCTGCTCGTATAATCGAAAAAAATCTTATAGGAGAAAACATGAAACAAACAACCCCCAAATCCAAATTTACCCGCGCCCTGTTATGGATCGTCGGCATCCTGGGCGCACTCGTGCTTATCTATGCCGTCCTCATGGGCGTCATGATGGCGCAAATGGGCGATGTGCCTTCCGACCTGGATTACTCGACCACGCGCACATCCGACAGCGGCTTGTACAAAGTTTCGTACGCCGCCTCAACGGGAACGGTTCCTGTTAACCAAATGCACCAATGGACTCTTCACGTCGAAACCGCTGATGGTCAGCCTGCAGAAAACGCAACCATCATTGTGGATGGCGACATGCCCCAACATGGACACGGTCTCCCCACCCAGCCGCAGGTCACGCAGTATCTCGGCAATGGAGATTATCTCGTCGAAGGCATGAAGTTCCAGATGGGCGGCTGGTGGCTCATGGATTTCACCATCACAGCGAACGGTCAGACCGACGCGGTGCATTTCAATATGATGTTGAAGTAATGAAAGAGCCTAAAGGTTTTTAAAACCTTTAGGGTCTGGTATGAGGTATTTATATGAAAATAAAAAACTTCCTTTCAACCTTACTCGTATTCCTTGGGCTGGCATTGCTCGTCACAGCCTGTTCCTTCGGTCAAGCCAAATGGAATGAAGACGAAATCGCTTCGCTGCGGAGTCTGTGGATCGGCAGCCTGCCTCCGCTCCCTGCTGACCCGTCCAATCAATATGCCGACAACCCCAAGGTTGCCGCGTTCGGACAAAAACTTTTCTTCGACACACGATTCAGTTCCAACGGCAAGGTCGCCTGTGGTACCTGCCATCAACCTGACAAACTTTTTCAGGATGGCATTCCACTCTCGCATGGCGTTGGCACCACCAACCGCCGCGCAATGACCATCATCGGCACCGCCTACAGTCCCTGGCTTTTCTGGGATGGTCGCAAAGACAGTCAATGGGCGCAGGCATTGGGACCGATGGAAAGCCCTGTCGAACATGGCGGCAATCGGACATTGTATGCGCATCTCATCGCTGAATATTATGCGGATGAGTACACGGTTCTCTTCGGACCTTTGCCTGATCTTTCGACCCTGCCGCTTAATGCGGGTCCCGTAGCGGATTCGGGAGCCGCCGCGAATTGGCAGGCAATGTCTCCCGCAGACCGTGAAACCGTGACGCGCATCTATGTCAACATGGGCAAAGCCATCGCCGCGTACGAACGTCTTCTCATCCCTGGCGAATCGCGCTTCGACCAATACGCGTCTGCTGTTCTCAACGACGATTACGAGACCGCCAACACCCTCCTCACATCGGATGAAGTCGCTGGTTTGAAACTCTTTATCGGTGAAGCCCACTGCACCAACTGCCATAATGGACCGCTCTTCACCAACAACGATTTCCATAACACGGGCGTCCCTGCCGCGAGCGATTTGCCCGAAGATGTCGGTCGTGCAAAGGGAGCGCAACAAGTATTGGCAGATGAATTCAACTGCCTCAGCATCTACAGTGACGCCCAGCCAGATCAATGTGCCGAACTAAAATTCCTAGTGATCGATGAGCATCAACAGGAACGTCAGTTCAAGCCGCCATCACTGCGCAATGTAGCAAATCGCGGACCGTTCATGCATGCAGGTCAGTTCGCCACACTGGAGGAAGTGCTCCATCACTACAACACCGCCCCCACTGCGCCCGCAGGTCACAGCGAGTTGGAACCGCTGAATTTGAGCGAAAATCAAATCGCCCAGATCATGGCATTCCTGAAAACATTGAACAGCCCAATCAATGCCGATCCAAAATGGCTAACAGTATCCAGTTATTCAAAATAACCTCTACGCCATATGACCTGCTCAAGACCGCCCCAAAGGCGGTCTTTTTGCTTATTCAGGTTTGTACAAGGTTAAGATGTGAAATATGAACAAGATGAATATAGTTGGTCACAGTTGAAATGCATCACATACTCGGAGTATAATTCTCTGAATGTCATCCGTAAAAAAATCCGAACTTACACCTCGGTCAACACTAACCGACGAGGAAGAATTACGCCTTGTTGTAAAAGTGTCTGCTGACGCCATTTATGACTGGGATATGGCTGCAGGGCTAACACGCTGGAATCATGGTTTGCATACCTTGTTCGGCTATGAAGATGATGGTGTTCAAAAACATTTATGGTGGGTAGAACATATTCACCCTGGCGATAAGGATAGGGTGGTTAAGAGTATTACCGCCGCTCATGAAACAAACGCAGATTACTGGACCGATGAATACCGCTTCCAACGCGCCGATGGAACCTATGCTTTTGTTATTGATCGCGGCTATTTTATTTATGATGATGACAAAAAGCCGCTTCATCAGATTGGCGCTTTAATAGATATCAGCAGCCGCGTTGTCCTGGCTGAGGCGCAGGCGCAAAGCGCCATTGAGGAACGATTGCGCCTGGCGCGGGACTTACATGATTCAGTCACACAAACTTTGTATAGTCTCACACTGATAGCAGAAGCCACGCGCCGCCTCGCTCAAAACGGACAGCTGGATCAAGTCATTGCGCAGACGGAGCGTTTGGGGGAACTCTCACAACAATCACTCAAGGAAATGCGTTTGCTGTTATTTGAATTACGCCTGCCCGTTTTGGAACGCGAAGGATTGGCAAAGGCGCTTCAACATCGTCTGGACGCAGTGGAAAAACGCTCAGGTGTGGACGCAAACTTGATCGTTGAAGGCGTAGATAGGCTGCCAGTTTTAGTTGAAGAAGGTCTTTTTTATATGGCACACGAGGCGTTGAATAATTCTCTAAAACATGCATCCGCTACGAAAGTAACGGTATGGTTGCGCGCAATAGATGGAAACGTTGAACTTGAAGTGATGGATAATGGGAAAGGGTTCGATGTCAAATCGGTAAGTGAGACAGGCGGGATGGGATTATTAAATCTAAACGAACGCGCGCAAAAACTTAAGGCGCAACTGGAGATTAAGTCAGTTCCAGAAAAGGGCACGAGTATCAAAGTGACTGTGCATCTCGATTAAATTAAACTGTCAACTTTTCATGGCAATAGATAAGCTTTGGTGAAGTTCCAATAATTGACAAGGAGAGTGAAGAATGCCTGAGACGATTCGAATTTTTATTGCAGATGACCATGCCCTTATCCGCGAAGGACTGCGCACCCTATTCGCAACAGAACCAGACCTTGAGCTGGTCGGCGAAGCGAATGATGGTATCCAGGCTGTTAGCAAAGTGCGCGCTCTCAAACCAGACGTAATCCTGCTCGATATGGTCATGCCGCGTATGGACGGTCTGGAAGCGATCATCGAGATCCGCAAAGATTTGCCCGAAGCGAAAATCATTGTGTTAACTTCGTTCTCTGATGATGAAAAGGTATTCTCGGCGATTCGCAATGGCGCACTAGGCTACCTGCTCAAGGAATCATCCCCTCAGGATCTGTTGCAAGCGATTCACAGCGTGGCGCGCGGGGAAGGTTTCCTCTCGCCGAGTATTGCGTCAAAGGTGATGCGCGAAATAAACCAACCGCCAAAATTACCGCCCACAAAAGATCCACTGACGGAACGCGAAGTCGAGATTCTGCAACTCGTGGCGCAAGGCCTGACCAATGATGAAATTGCCGAAAAGCTGGTGATCAGTGAAAGAACGGTTCGTACGCATGTAAGCAATATTCTCGCAAAATTACAACTGGCGAACCGCACACAAGCCGCGCTCTACGCGTTGAAGGAGGGACTGGCTTCGTTGTAACTGCCATAGCTTTGTATTATCAAATTCGAAACAGGATCAAGCCTCGTATCCGAAGTGAACCGCACTTCGGATATTTTATTTTAACTGCGCAGAATCTACGTCATTTGTCGCAGTTAAAATACATGGTTCAGCCGATGTAGTTTGAAGTCAAAAATGATAACCTTTGAAAGTAGGACATCATAAAAGAATGAACAAATAGTGAAGGAAGCACTGCAATGAATTTAAATAATGTGTTCGGCAGATTGGTAATCGTTGTCATTGGGGTAGGTGTACTTGCCATTGTGGCGGCTTTAATAATTTATCCCCCTGAATACGTTTATCGTACTTTGTTTTGGCAGGCTTCGGATGCATTTGACTGGCAAAAATTCCCTTATCACCCGCTTCATGCTGCCCCAACACCATTTCTTTTCGATGTAAAGCAGGACCCGCGCGTTGAAGAAGTATTCCAACAGCTATCTGGCGCGAAGAATTGGAATAGCTTTCTTGAAGAAAATCACACGCAAGCATTTATTGTGATAAAAGATGGGAGTGTCGTCTATGAAAACTACTTTAACAACACGCAGCGGGACTCAATCGTCACCTCCTTCTCAGGTGCTAAATCCTTTACTTCTGCATTGATCGGTATCGCCATTCAAGAGGGCTATATCAAAAGTGTGGATGACTCAATTACAACCTACCTTCCTGAACTTGCCAAACGTGATCCACGCTTCAATGAAATTAAAATCCGCGACCTGCTATTGATGTCATCAGGTTTGGAGTATAAGGAGTTTCGCTCTCTGCTATTTAACAGTGATGACATCCTGACATCGTATTATCCCGATCAACGTAAAATCTCCCTTGAGAACACTCATATTATCGAAACACCAGGACTGCATTTCCAATATAACAAATATCATCCGCAGCTTCTTGGAATGATTCTTGAGCGCACCACAGGTATGCCAGTCACCACCTATATGCAAACTAGAATCTGGGACAAGCTGGGGATGGAGTTTGATGGTTCGTGGTCGATCGATAGCAAAACCAGCGATTTCGAGAAGATGGAGACGGGCGTGAATGCCCGTGCAATAGATTTTGCCAAGTTTGGAGTTCTCTTCCTCAATGGCGGTCGTTGGCAGGGTAATCAGGTCATTCCAGAAGCCTGGGCGAATGAATCAACCCAGCAGTTGCTGCCCAAAAGCCATACCGGTTATTACCCCAAATGGTTTACTACCTTGCCTGGGCAGGGATATTACAAATATATGTGGTGGGGAATGACCCGCGCCGAAGATTCCTACGACTTTACAGCGTACGGAAACAAGGGACAATTTATTTATGTATCACCTCAAAAGAATTTGGTAATTGTCCGTAATGGTGTTGAGTATGGCATCCCTACGGAAGAATGGCTTACCTTGTTTTATAAGTTTGCAAGCCAATATTGAGTTAGAGCTGGGCGTGCGGCTGGCTTCGCTTCTTTATAATTGTCTCATCAAAGCTAAAACAGGATCAAGCCTCGTATCCGAAGTAAACCGCACTTCGGATATTTTATCTGCGCAGAATCTACGTCATTTGTCGTAGTGAAAATACATGTATCAGCCGATGTGGCGTTGAATTTAGAATGATAACCTTCGGCTCTGGAAAAAAGAATGAAAAACCAAATCGTTATTGTTCTCCTTGCTACCCGCTCGATCCCGCTGAGAGATGGGCTGGTTGCTCTATTAACAGCCATCCCGCAGATTGATAAAGTGGAAATTGCAGGCAGCTTTGAAGCCGCTTTATTACGGGTTAAAGCAGGGAAGCCACAGATTATATTGGTGGAACTGATTTTGTTGGGAAATACACCTGAAGCAGCGCTGGAACAAATCCATATACTCTCGCCAGGAACACAGCGCGTAATTCTCATGGAAGATCTTCAGGAAATAAAATCTGCGGAGGCGCTTTTGACCAGAGGATTGCCGCCTTCCGCCATCGTTGATACTGTTTCAAAATTATTATCAAACACAGAAGGGGATGATCAAATAGCTGGAAACAAACAGTGAATGATCTACGTCATTTGACCTAAAAGGATCGCTTGTAATGCGGTCCTTTTGTATTAAGTGGGAAACGTCATCACGCCGATGCGAAGTTGGAATGAAATCAATAGAATGTAATCAATCAATAAATTACTTGCGAGAGTGAGTGATTTATCCATCCAACCCAAAATAGGAGTAACCGCATGAAAAAGTTTTTTAAAGTTGTCCTCAAAATTGTCACGTACGTGTTGGCATTCATCTTGCCAATTGTGGCGCTTGCATTCGTAGGGTATCGTTCAACCGTAGGGTTGGCATCCAAACCTGCAAATTGGGCTGTTATTCCAGAGAGCGATGCATCTTCACTGCCTGCAAAAAGCTTTGACCCAGCCAAGCCAACCGTAGCAATCGTACTCGGCAACGATCAGACCGAGATCACTGACTTTCTCATTCCTTATGAGTTATTCTCAGCTTCAGAAGCCTACAATGTGTATGCAGTAGCGCCTGAACGTAAGTTAACTACACTCAGTGGCGGACTGGAGGTCATGCCTGACTACTCCTATGAGGAACTCAATAAATTGCTTGGCAAGTCAGCCGATGTTGTTATGATACCGGCTATTCCGCACACCGAAAGCGCGCAAAATCAACCAGTTCTAACTTGGATCAAACAACAATCAGAGAATGGATCGTTTATTTTCTCCATTTGTGTAGGAGCAGAAGCCTTTGCAGCGACGGGATTGCTTGATGGTCGCACGGCAACAACGCACTGGGGAGATATTGATCGGATACAAAACCTATATCCAGCTGTGAACTGGGTGCGCGGTGTGCGCTACGTGGACGGTGGCAATTACATGACGTCAGCTGGTATCACTTCAGGTATTGACGCTGTACTTCACTATATCGCCCAGCACAATGGGGAAGCAGTAGCGCAGGCCGTCTCTCAGAAAATCCACTATCCCAGTTATGAGTATGTGAATAACCCACAGGTTAAGCAGTATTCCGCTGGCGCCGACTTGACAACCGTCGGGGTAATAAACATCCTTTTTCACTGGAATCACCCAACATACGGGGTGTTACTGTACGACGGTGTCAGTGAGCTTGAACTGGCTTCCATCTTTGATACCTATGCTGCCACGTACACTGCCAAACTGCAGAGCGTTTCTCAAACCCGACGATTGATCACAACTCAATATGGCTTGCAGATTGTGCCTCGTTGGGATTTCAATAATGTCCCTGCGCTAGCTCGTTTGATTGTACCGGGAAGCCAAGCTCGCCAACTTGCTGTGACTGACTTAAACACATGGGAGCTGAAGAATACTGCTCAGGTTGTTTTCCTTCACGCAGATAGCCCTGAAAGTTTTGCCTTTGATGCGCCGCTAAAAGATTTAGCGCATCAGGAGAATATTCCGACCGCAATACTGGATGCCAAACGTCTGGAGTACAGACCAGGGACAATACAGACTGAAGGTTCTGGTTGGCCGGTCTGGTTAACGATACGCCCGTTGTTGCTCGGGTTAGCGAGTCTGGCAATTACCATGTTCATCAGTGCGCGTTTACAAAGGAGAATGAAATGAAAAATACAACCCCCAAATCAAAACTCACTCGAATTGCAGTGTCGAGCGCTTTTATCCTCTTCGCACTTGCCGCAATCTACCTTGTTGGGATGAATATGATGATGGCAAGGATGAACAGCGAAATCCCGACCAATTTGGATTATTCCACAACTCGCACTTCAGACCATGGCTTATTCCGAGTCTCTTACGCAAGCTCGCTGGATGTCGTTCCCGTGAATCAAATGCACGAGTGGACCCTGCATATCGAGACCGTTGGTGGTCAGCCAGTCAAAGATGCAGCCATAGCAATAGATGGTGATATGCCGCAGCACGGACATGGTCTTCCCACGCAACCACGCGTTACCAAGTATCTTGGCAATGGTGATTATCTTGTAGAAGGCATGAAGTTTCAGATGGGGGGCTGGTGGCTCATGGATTTCACCATCGCTGTAAGCGGTCAAAACGATGCCGTGCATTTCAACATGATGTTGAAGTAGGTCAAGTAGACGGAGTAAATATGAAAACCAAAAACTATCTTTCTGCTTTGCTTGCCCTCATCGGGTTAGTATTACTCATCACATCTTGTTCTTCCTTCAGTCAAACCAAATGGAACGAAGACGAACTCACATCCCTGCGTAGTCTATGGATTGGAAGTCTTAAGCCATTACCTGCCGACCCCTCCAATAAATACGCAGATAATCCCAAGGCAGCAACATTTGGACAAGAACTTTTCTTCGATATACGTTTCAGTTCCAACGGCAAAGTTGCATGCGGCACTTGTCATCTACCTGATAATCTGTTTCAAGATGGGAAACCCCTTGCGCACGGTGTTGGCACCACTAATCGCCGCGCGATGACGATTATTGGTACGGCATACAGTCCCTGGCTTTTCTGGGATGGTCGCAAAGATAGTCAATGGTCCCAGGCGCTCGGTCCGATGGAAAGCGCGGTGGAACATGGAGGCAACCGTACATTGTACGCACATCTTGTAATAGAAAATTATACGTATGAATACACGGCTCTCTTCGGACCTCTGCCTGATCTTTCCAATCTGCCGCGTAATGCTGGTCCCGTAGCGGATCCCGAAGCCGCTGCGAATTGGGAAGCCATGTCGCCCAAAGATAAAGAAGCGGTGACGCGTATATACGTCAACATAGGCAAGTCCATCGCCGCGTACGAACGCTTGCTCGTACCGGGTAAGTCTCGTTTCGACCGATATGTTGAAGCAGTAGCAAATCATAATAATGAAGCCGCTAACGCTATTCTCACATCAGATGAAATCGCTGGACTAAAACTATTCATCGGTGAAGCGCATTGCACCAACTGTCATAATGGACCGCTCTTCACTAATAATGATTTTCACAATACAGGAATCCCTGCTATCAAAGACTTGCCTGACGATGTTGGTCGATTCAAAGGTGCTGACCAGGTGCTTGCGGACGAATTCAACTGCTTAAGTATTTACAGCGACGCCCAACCCGAGCAATGTGCGGAATTAAATTTCCTTGTTGTTGAAGATAATGACTTAATTCGGCAGTTCAAGCCACCGTCACTCCGAAATGTAGCAAATCGTGGACCTTATATGGATGCCGGTCAATTCGCCACGCTCGAAGAAGTGCTTCATCATTACAATACTGCGCCTGAAGCGCCTGCGGGGCACAGTGAGTTGGAACCATTGAATTTGAGCGATAAGCAGATTGAACAGATCATCGCATTCTTGAAATCCTTGGATAGCCCAATCAATGCTGACGATAAATGGCTGACAGTTCCTAATTATTAATGCTTTTGCAAAACAAGGAGGCAACATGTCACAGCAACCTTTTCTACGATGCGCGTTGGTGCGCCGAATACGTCATTTGTCCTATCCCAACTCCATATTTCCGCCGATGTGGGCTGTTATCCAAAAGGGTAAACTGTGGAGCATAGGATAGAAAACAAAATGAACTGACATGTGAATATCCACCATCAAAAGAATAAGCAAATGCATGGTTAGCCGTTCACAATCCCAGCAAAGAACTTCTGGAGTCTGAAAAATGAAAAAACTGATAAGTATAAAGTTGGCCGGCAATCTATTGCTGATTTCATTCGGGTTATTGGCAATTTTTGATATCTTGATCTTATTTAATGTCTTGCCTTCCAATATTGTCTGGGGCGGACAGATCAAGGACCAGGCGGCCAATTTGATTGTTCTCGAGTTGATCGCTTTGGTGGTGACTTTCATCTTTGCGATTGTTATTGCTGCAAAAATGGACTACATCAAAGCAGGTAGATTTACAAAGGCAGTAAACATTGGTGTTTGGATAATTTTCGCATACCTTATCTTGAATACCTTGGGAAATCTTGCATCAGGTGTTTCTTTTGAAAATCTGATATTTGCACCGATCACACTGGCGCTGGCATTTTGCGCGTTCAGATTGGCAATTGAAAAATAAACTAAGCAGGCAACAAGGAGATAAAATGGAACAAAAAACGAAATCGATCAAGAAGACCGCCAGAATTGCAGGGATCCTGACTTTGCTGATCGTCGTGCTCGCCCCCTTCAGTATGATCTATGTTCCCACTACGCTTGTCGTGCCCGGAGATGCAGCAGCAACAGCCAATCATATTATGGCTTCTGAAGGGCTGTTCCGCCTTGGTATGGTTAGTGACTCGCTCGTCTTTTTGATTGAAAGCGTGTTAACCATACTTCTCTACGTACTGATAAAACCGGTCAGCAAAACCCTTTCGTTGGTTGCGGCATTTTCCAGATTAGCAATGGCTGGCATTCAGGGCATCAACCTGTTGAATCATTTTTTTGTTTTGCTGCTTTTGAGTGGTGCTGGTTACTTGAAAGTATTCATGCCAGATCAGTTGTATGCACTCGTGATGCTGTTTCTCAATGCGCATGAAACTGTGGTTCTTATTTGGGGCTTGTTTTTCGCTCTGCACCTTTTGACATTTGGCTATCTGGTTTACAAGTCAGGTTACCTGCCAAAATTTCTGGGAATCTTGTTGCTCATTGTAGCTTTCTGCTATCTATTTCAAGACTTTGGAAATATGCTTTTCCCCCAATACAAAGCGCTTTTCACTTCGATTGGTTCCCTCGCGTTTCTTGAAATCGCGTTCCCCTTATGGCTATTGATCAAGGGTGTTAACGTCGAGCAGTGGCAGAAGCGTGTTTCCGAATCTGAATAATTGTACTGCTACGAGGAAAACAAAATGTCATTTGCTACCTTTTGGACTGAAGATACTTTTACTTCGATCGCACCATTATCTGGATTTACAGCCGGTCCTACTCTTGACTGGCATGAACTCGCCGAAATCAATCATCTCTCTGATGCTGAAGTAATAAACCGTCGAAAAGATGGACATCGCCCGTATGTTGCGCGACTTGATGGTCAACCGGTTGCGTATGGTTGGCTCGCGACAAGCAGGGTGTCCATTGGCGAACTCGATATTAATGTTGAACTCCCGCCGGATGATCGCTATCTCTGGGATTTCGCCACTCTGCCAGATTGGCAGGGTCGTGGAATCTATCCACGTTTGCTGCAATCCATCCTTGAACAGGAAATCCAAAACGCCAAAAGGTTTTGGATCATTCACGCACCAGAAAATCTCCCCTCCGGCGCCGGTATGAGCAGGGCAGGTTTTGAGTTCGTGGGGCAACTCTCTTTCACACTGGATGGGAAAGTAGGACTCGCGCCCTATTCAGACACCACCGAACGTGCCCGCATCGGTGCGGACCTGTTACAGGTTCCCATCATTGAATCGATCCTTGCTCCATGCTGGAATTGCGGAGGGCTGGTTGCAAAACATCCTGACAGGGTTGATGTCGATTCATGTTGGCCGCCCCAAAAACTCAGCGAAAGTGCATGTTGCTGTGTGAAGGAAGTCAAAAAATCAAACCATGTAATCAGTATTGTTTGATACCTTATAACCATACTCATCAATACCTCTTTCAAAAATGAGTGTGATGGATATTTATTGTTAGCTCTATGGAGGTTTTACAATGAACAGTCAGAATCAGAACGGAAAGGCAAGTCCTTCCAAGAGTAAAAGCCGAGGTTGTTTAATTTGGCTGGGCCGAATTGTGGTTTCGATTATTGGGTTAATGCTGGTTGGAGCCATTTACGAGCGTATGGCAGAAGCCGCTGATGCAAAAGCATATCCGCCGCCCGGTCAAATGGTGGATGTGGGCGGGTATCGCTTGCACATACACTGCACCGGCTCTGGCAGCCCAACCGTGGTGATTGAATCCGGCTGGGGTGATTTCTCTGCCTCGTGGGGTTGGGTGCAACCAGAAGTGGCAAAGACGACGCGAGTATGTACTTATGATCGAGCCGGGATGGGATGGAGCGAGTCCAGTCCCCAGCCGCGGACTGCCCGGGAATTTGCTCAAGAGTTGCATACCCTGCTGGCAAAAGCCAATGAACCCGGCCCGTATGTGCTGGTGGGCCATTCGCTGGGCGGATATACCATGCGGGTGTACGCTCATGACTATCCGGACGAAGTTTCCGGGTTAGTGCTGATTGACGCGCAAGACCTGCCTCCTGCAGATGTTAGCGCTCCGAAGCCTGCTCCGAAACCCGGTGGTCTGTTGTCGCGTCTAATGGCGGCCGCGCTGTCACGCACTGGCTTGGTGCGTTTGCTGCCAGGTCTCTTCGGATCGATCGAAGAACTACCTCCAGCGAATAAACAAGCTTACACAGCTGCCGCAGTGGCACCTCGTTTCGTTCAAACATTCCTGGACGAAGGCATGGGGATGTCCGAAGGAGGGGCGCAGGCCAGTGCCGTAACCACGTTAGACATACCCTTAATCGTTCTATCGCGCGGCAAAGATCAGGATGCCAAGCATACCGCCGCGCAGGCTGCCCTCCTCCAGTTATCGGCTGACAGCCAGCAGTTCTTTGCAGAACAAAGCGGTCACCCCATCATGATTGAACAACCCGAGGCTGCGGTCGCAGCCATCGTGAAAATGGTAGAGCTTGTTCGCCAGACCCTGCAGAAGTAGATTTCAGGTGAGCTGATGAAACAACATCAAACATCCTGCCTTCAAAAAATCTTTTTTCTAGCGCTGGCAATTCTGACTGTGGTCTCATCCGTGGCCACAGCCAGACCAGCCTTTGCCCAGGCCACGCCTGTCAATTTGGAAGAAATTGACGCTTATATCAGCGGGAAGATGAATGAACTTAATATTCCTGGCGCGGCGCTCGTTGTTGTGCAGGGCGACCAAATCGTCCATCTTAAGGCATTTGGGGTTGCCGATGGTTCGGGCCGCCCAGTCACGCCGCAAACGCCATTCTTCACCGGATCCACTGGCAAATCATTTACTGCACTCGCCATCCTGCAATTGGTTGAAGCAGGCAAGATCAAGTTGGATGCGCCTGTGCAAACCTACCTGCCGTGGTTTCGCGTTGCTGATCCCGATGCATCTCAAATGATCACTGTACGTCATCTTCTAAACCAGGTAAGCGGGCTTCCGCAATCCATCGGGCAGACGCAGTTGACAAGCACGGACCTAAGCGATTCCGCGATCGAGAATAACGTGCGAGGGTTGGCAAAGATCGAACTCGTTGCAGCGCCGGGCGAGCGTTATGAATATTCCAACGCCAACTACGTGGTACTCGGTATGATCGTTCAGGCGGTGAGCGGTCAATCGTATGAAACGTATATCAGAGAAAACATCTTCCAACCTTTGAACATGCAGAACAGTTTCGCTTCAAAAACGGAAGCTGAACAAGACGGACTTGCAGTAGGCTACCAGAAATGGTTTGGGATTCCGGTCGCTTCGCCTAATCTGCCCTTTGTGCGCGGTTCGCTTCCGGCCGGCTATCTCACCATGAGTGCTGAGGATTTTGGTCATTATCTGATCGCGCAATTGAATGATGGAAATTATCAAGATGTATCTGTGTTGTCGCCACAAGGCATTGCAGAATTGCATCACCCAGACGTGAAGATGCCGAACTCAAACGATTTTTATGCCATGGCTTGGGAAGTACAACATTATCAAGATGTGCAGGTGATCGGACACAATGGGGCTGTCCCGGGTTATACAACAGGGATGTTCCTTGTGCCTGAGAAAAACCTGGCTATGGTATTGGTGATGAACACCTATAGTCCCATGTTGGGGATCCGTGTGTCAAGAATTCCAAACAGCGTGCTGAGAATGTTGCTTGGTCAGGAAATCATTCCAGGATATGAATTTCCTTATATGCGGGTCGTTTACGCTGGTGTAATGTTGATTCCGTTGTTACTGCTCATTGATGTCCTAGTTACATTTCGCCGTAAAAATTATTTACGAAGGAACACGCAACATATGACGGTTATGCACGTCACGCGCTTTATTGCTTTGCCGCTTATCTGGAATGCTGCCATCGCCTGCATACTGCTCGTCGCTTTGCCAATTGCCTTTGGGGCTAAGATGTCGGTCATTCTTCTTTTCCAGCCTGATGTTGGTTGGGTAGCCGTTATTACCGGCATCTTTGCCATTCTGTGGGGATTGTTGAGAACAAGCCTTTTCATACGGAGCCGTGTACTAAGCTGAGACGTTGCAATACCGTCCGAAGATGATGATGGGGCAATTCCCATATAAAACTCCCCAAGATTTTATTTTGGGGAGTTTTATGATTCCTGTTCCTGAGACTTCGAAGTCTGTACCTTTGTTAATTTCTTAATTGCTGTGACCTGCCAAAGATCGCGAGGGCGATCAATGCCAT
>JBDTWO010000020.1:0-38862 GCA_040006635.1 Chloroflexota bacterium | reverse complement strand
ATGTTCAAAATAAAAACTTCCGCGCAAGCGGAAGTTTTTATTTGCCTGAGGGTGGAATTCGATCTGCGCCAGGATAAAGCTGCATATCTGCCATAAGGTAGGCTAGTTTGTATGCATCGTTTGCGCCGCATTCGCCAGCGATTGCTTCAACGAGTCCGTTCCCATCGGTGTCGTTACCGTTGAGCAGGGTATTGCTGAGCGTTTCGAGATCAGTGACGGTTGGTTCCATTTCAGGACCGAAGGGCATTCCATTCAGTTTCAGCGCAGACTGGAGGATGAGATTCAGTCGTCCCTCCATATTGCTGATGCAAATTTGTAAATTATCGCTGTTCGTGCGAATGTTGGGTGTGGAGTCTACTGCGTCGGATGCCAACTTTGCTTGTAATGCGGTTTCCTGGATATAACCGTTTTGAGTGCCATTGGGGAAGCTGCCAAAACCATCGGTGGGAATACTATCGCCGGGTGTATTGTCGATGATCCCATCGTTGTTGTAATCAAGGAATTGGTCGCTGAGATTGCCCACGATCTGATTGATGATCTCTTCGGTTCTGGCGCGAAGGGTGGTTTCGTCCTTGTTTTTATAAGCTTCCACCAAGCCGGTAGTTTTTGTATCCTTGTCGCCACTGATAGAGATAGTGACATAGTATCCGCTGTAATACCAAAGCCCTTGGATCAAGGCAAGATCATTCGGTACATTTTTATAAGCAACCAGCAGGTTACGAACGGGAATCAAGGATTGTGGAGGAAAAACCGAAGAATAGACTATCTTCCCTGATGGCTGGTTGATATCAGAACCATCTGTTTCTGCTGTGACGATTACCTGGTCGGAGCCTTGAAAAAGGTTTTGTTGATCTGGGTCGATCAATATAACCTGACCTACGCCAGCATCGTTCAGTATAACGGAGCCGATCTTGCGAATTGTTTTTCCGTCGTCTGACACCAACCAGCCTTCGTAGTGAGTCCCGTTCTCTGGGAATTCTACATTATTCAGCGAAAGTGTAATCTTATCGACAGGGTAGACGCCGCTGAAATCGTCAAACCTTAATCTCCCTGCAGGGAGATTAAGGTTAACAGGAACGGGGGTATTGGGCAAAGTTGTGTTGGATGTGTTGACAAGTTTAAATATAACGAATGCCATGCTCAGTACTAAAATAGCCTCGAGAGCGAATCTAACCCAACGGAAGCGCGAAGGGGGAGCTGTATTTTGTTGAGCTTTTGCTTTACTTGCCTCTGCGGCTTTGCGTGCCAGATCGGCAATATGGAGCGTCCCGGGCGAAAGGGTCTGCCCGTTGAAGAGTGCCATAAACTCGTTCGCCAATTCACCGGCGCTTTCGTAGCGTAGAGAAGGATCCTTTGCCAGGGCACGATCGATGAGCATATTCATGTCACTGGAGAGACCTTTGATCGGCGGCGGCGGTTCGTTGATATGTTTCATCAACATGCCAAAGGTGGTATCTGCCTGGAAAGGTACATTACCTGCCATCATCTCGTAGACCATGATCCCAAGGGAATAGATATCGGTGCGGCTGTCCACTTTTTCGCCGCGGGCCTGTTCGGGGCTCATGTAGGCAGGCGTCCCTGAGACAGAACCGGTGGTGGTGTGCATCGTCGAATCCAACAGGCGGACCAATCCAAAGTCAGTCAGGATCGGTTCCACATCCAAAGGCAAAGGTGTCTCGAGAGTGATCGGTTGGGATGGAGAGCGCAGTAGAACATTCGCGGGTTTGATGTCGCGATGGACAATGCCGTTGCTGTGGGCATAATCAAGCGCACTGGCAACCGCTCTGAGGATCTGCGCCACGACCGCGATCGGAATACGCTGTTTGCGTTCGTGAAGCGCCTTCATATACGCGGCAAGCGATGGACCTGAAATGTAATCCATCACCAGACAAGGCGTTTCGTCTTCTACAATGTAATCCACCATGTGGACAATGTTGGGGTGTTTGAGTTCGCCAATGACTTCGGCTTCGCGCTTGAAACGGGCAAGTTGATTGGCATCCGTTTCAAGCAAGCCGCGCATTACTTTGACTGCAACCTGCCCGGCTGATTCGTGTGCGCCCAAATAGACTTCTGCCATGCCCCCTCGGGCAATCAGATCTGCAATATGAACTTTGCCGATTGTTCTACCTGTCCAGTCAGCCATGCAGAAAATTATAACCGAGAATGAATAACCGCCGTGTATAATCTCCTAAAACTGTAATTCGAGGACAATGTGGATAGCTCGCTGGAAATATTGGTCGGCAACATACTAAAAGCACGCAACCTTCATTTAGTGACAGCTGAATCGTGTACTGGGGGCATAATAAGCAGCCGCATCACGGACGTGCCAGGCTCTTCAGAATATTTTCTGGGAGGCATTGTGGCTTATGCCTATAACGTGAAGGTGGCTTTGCTGGATGTTTCTTGGGACACGTTAAAAACGTATGGTGCTGTTAGCCATGAGACGGTTCTTGAGATGGCAAGAGGTGCGCGGACTCGGCTGAGCGGGGATATTGCGATTTCGGTAAGTGGGATCGCTGGTCCCGGTGGTGGAACTCCTGAAAAGCCGGTTGGTACCGTTTGGATTGGATTGGCTACCAAAGAGGGAGCGTGGGCAAAAGAGTTTCACTTTTCGGGGAATCGCGAACAGAATAAAACCTCCGCGGCGGATGCGGCACTTCAATTCTTGTTGGATTATCTACACGGGGACAAAAAAACGTAGAGCGGGATGCCATCCCGCTCCACTGCTCATGCTTGTGCGAACGTATCGATCAGTAATTTGAAATTCCCGCCGACCGGATACAAAATGGGACAGGTACAGCCGCGCTTTTTGTATTCTTCCACTTTGGCTTTTGCTTCAGCAGGTGTTCCAGATGCAGTGATGCGGTGAATCAAATCGTCAGGTACGAAATGCTTGGCTTTATTGATCTGTTCCTTCGTAGCGGGCCACCCTAAAACAGATTGGATTTCGTTAATCACATCCTGCGAAACACCCGAAGCTTTGGCGATATGCGGTTGCTGGGCAAGGTACTGGCAGAGCAATTCTTTGGTGTACTCGATAGCTTTATCATGGTCTTCATCTACGGAGCAGACGATGAGTTGTGGGCGGTCAAAATCAGCCATCTTGCGACCAGATTTTTGCAAGCCCTTTTCGAGTTGTTCCATTGCCTTGTCGTTATATTCGGGTGGCACACAGTAATTTAGTACAGCGCCATCAGCGATTTCGCCAGTCATTTCCATCATCAGATCACCGGTGGCGCCGATCATGATCGGTACATTGCGCGGTTCGCGGCGACCGTGGACTACATCCAACTCAATGCCGTCTACATGATGGAACTCGCCATGAAACGTGACGCGTTCCATATTCAGCAGGCGTTTGAGCACTTCCACCGTTTCGCGCATCGCAAGTAAAGGTTTCCTTCTGTCAATGCCCACATTCTTGGCTAGTGGATCCCACCACGCGCCGATGCCGCAAATGATGCGATTGGGGGCAAGATCGTCGAGTGTCAACAACGTGGCGGCTAATAGACCGATATTCCGAGTCCAGTTGTTGATGACGCCAGAGCCGACCTTGATCCTATTTGTTACTGCCGCATACGCTGCCATGGGGACAATCGCATCGCGTACCAGCCGCGACTCCGCCTGCCACACAGCTTCAAAACCTTTCTCTTCAGCGTATCTCACATAGTCCAACCCATCCCGTAGATCATGTGAATCTTGCAGATAGAGTGCAACGCGTTCAGTCATGACATTCTCCTTATTGTGGATTGTAGGGGCGACCCTTCAAGATTAACGTGACTACTTACATAGCTGGGCGGGTCACCCACGGATAGACGTGAAATATTGAGTAAGAATAGATTAGAAAGTTCTTGTCGATTCAAGGCTTTTGATCATCTCAAAATCTTCAGGGAGGTCCAGGTCCAAGCCCAATGAAGGCAAGTCTACGATCTCCAGCCTTGCACCGGCTTTTTTGATCAGCTCACAATGTCGTTGAAAAGAATTTTCGCCGAAATCATATTCGATCAAACCAGGCGGGGAGATCAATAAGGCGTTGGTGCCTTTTTTATGGCGGTCAGGTGCAATCACCACAACCGGCGGTTCGGTCGCCCGTTGGATCAAAGCCAGAATATCGTCACGGGTGATCAAGGGTAAGTCGGCGGGCAGAACCAATACCCCGCGTGTTGCGTACACTTGCGCCACAATGGTTGCGCGCTTAAGCGCTGTATTCAACTCTGGTTGACCGTCCTCCTGTACCGTGCGCGCGCCGTGATTGCGGGCAATGGTCAAAGCATTCGGGTCGCGGCTCACAACCAACACGCCGTCAATCTCTTTCAGTTCAGAAAGAGTTTCGAGTGTATGCTGTAAAAGAGCGCGATTGAGTTCGGTGCGTTCATCTTCATTCAAAGTACCAGCCAGGCGCGATTTGCCGCGCCGTAAAGGCTTCACAGGGACAATTGCCCAAAGTGTCATTGCGTGTCTCCAATAAAGTTTAACACATCACTTGCTAATTGCCGTCTGTCTTCATGACCCTTCATGAGGGTATTTGTTACAAGCACCTGCATATTCAAACCCCTAACACTTTCAATAAGTTGCGCATCGATTGTATCTAACACAAAACCAGTTGCCAATCCGTGATAATGATTCGCAACAGAGAATGCCGACGGTTCAATACCGAGTTCTCTATACATTTTTGCAGCAGGACCTTTCACTGTCTCGCCGCCAATAATTGGGGAGACTGCGTAAACAGGTTTATCATTTATCGAGATGACTTTCAAAATTGGATTAATGCTCACCCACGGATTCGACGGACAAAAAACAATCGCATCTGCAAACGAGATCGCCTCTTTCGCCCCCGCAACTGCTTCTGCCCGATCAGCCCCATCAAATCTGAAGCCTTTGACTCTCGGCTCGCATCTACGGTGGACAAAATATTCCTGAAAAGCAAGCTCACCTTCATCTGTATCAACAATCGTTCTCACTGGCTGATCAGACATCGGCAGGACGGTATGTTGAATTCCCCAAGCTTTGCAAAAATCTTTCGTGATCTTACTAAGAGTTTCACCTCCTTTCAGTCTGCGTGTTCGTTCGAGATGCGTTCCTAAATCTTGATCGCCGAGCCGAAACCAATCCGGTCCGCCGAGCTTGGATAGATTCTCAATGACACCCCACGACTCATTCACACGACCCCAACCCGTTTCGGGATTTGCCAAGCCAGCTAACGTATAACAAACCGTATCCAGATCGGGAGAGATATATAAGCCATAATGCTCAAAGTCATCGCCGGTGTTGACGATGATGGTGAGCTCTTCTGGCTTGAGAATTTGAGCGAGTCCATGCGCCAGCTTCGCGCCACCGACTCCGCCTGCAAGTGCGACTATTTTCATAAATCAATCACATGTAACGCGACATTTATGTCGCGCATTACCACGACCCAAACTCGGGGTTGATATAAGTGAATTGCCATTCCTTCCAATCCTTTGCCAATCCTGCTTTTACTGGGTTGTGTAAGATGTATTTGATGATTCTCTCTGTTTCTTGCTCGTCACGAACATAGTGATCGTAACTTTCACGATTCCAAAACTGCCCGCTGCGGTTTAGTTTCAGGTTGCAAGCACGGGCGGTGCTTCCTTTTGTTAGGCGCAAGGCATCAGCAACAGGATATTTTGCTGTTTTGCCCTTATGTTGAATGTGGTTTTCGATAATAGATTCAACGAGCAGATGTACATGGTTTGGCATAATACAATAAATCATCAATAGAAAGTATTTGCCGTTCATCGATTCAATTTTTTCGGCAACGATACTCGCAATGCTTCTATCTTCCAGCCAATGTGGACCAGATGTACAACGGTCAAGTTGCGTATCGAAACGACCGAAATATTTTTTCTCAGCCTCGTAAATTCCTTCGGGAGATAAGTTCTTTATGGTGTTTAACTCGCGTTCTGATGGGTGTGTAGTTCTTTCAAGACTTTGATTGGCAGGGAATCAGCAAGTCGGAAGGTAATGAATAGTGGATAACCTTCAGGATGAATATGAGGAAGATTGCGGCGGTAGTAAGTATCTTTGGGTTGCATCTGATTAAATACCTTCGGTTTTGCGACATAAATGTCGCATTACTGACTCAACTTGCAAATGCGACTATTTTCATATGAAGATTGCAACTTCTTGAATGGATTTTCTTTCTCTTACGTCAGGAATATTTTGTGGATATCCGATAAAAAACATGCCTTGTGGCTCCCAGGTCTTTGGTAAATTTAAAACAGTTCGAACTGTCTCCTGTACGAACAATGGATTGCACACCCAAACTCCACCCAGTCGTTCGGCGTGCGCGGCGAGCAGCATTTGCATCCCGGCATTGGCAACCGATTGGACTGCCATCAGATATTCGGCTTTGTTTCTTTTTTCATCGGGGTAGACATCCATGTCGCTCATATCTACGCTCAGGATTATGACGACGGGTGCGGCAATGATTCTTTCACGCGAGCGCGCCGTCCGTTTTTGAATTTCGGGTTGGGGGAGTTTGTCTGTTTCGAGATCGCGTTCGAACTCGCTTGCCATGGCATCGGCGAGTTTTGTTTTGACGGATACATCCGTCACTATGCAAAATCTCCATGGCTGACGGTTGTGCGCGGAGGGGGCGAAGGTGGCAGTGGTGAGAATGTTCTGGATAACGGAATCAGATACCGGGTCCGGTTTGAAGCGGCGGATCGAGCGGCGAGTCCGTAAGAAGTTTTGCAAGTCCATAAGGACTATTTGCTCACGTACACTTTTTCAGGTTGGATCTTATACATCACGCGGGTTTGACCCGCAACAGGCGTCCAGGGCTTTTTATCATATCTGAGAGAAAGTTTATTGATGTGTTCCAAGGCACCTTCTTCGCTGATCTCGACAACCTGCCCACGAATTTGGACATAACGACCGAACGGGTCTTGCGGGTCGGTGATGAGAATGGCGACTTGTTTACGAACGCGCATGTTCTTGTCTTTTGTGCGCCCCTTGGCGGTGTTTATAAGAATATAGGTACCGTCATTATCAAACCAAAGCGGTGTAAGTTGCGGGGAGCCGTTTGGCATGAGTGTGGCAAGATAGGCATACGCAACTGCATCAGCTGTGAATAAGTCGCGATGCGATTCGGGAATGATGTTCATAATATTCTCCAAGTCAGGCGTTGGCAATTATCTTGGGATGGACAACCAAGGGAAGTATAGAGGATATGTATAAATATTATGTTAGTGTTTGGCGCTGGGTTTTACCGGAAGAGATCCTGTTCTTTGGGGCGGATCAATTCTTTGGTTTTGCTCGCGCGCATCGGATACGGAAACCCGCGTACATGCACAACCGGCGTGCCTTCTGCGGCTTGCCCCATCATCAACGATGCGGCGGCGGCGAGTTCATCTGCCACGCCCACCTGCGTCACTTGTAACGTGTACCCAAACAGATCGGGATTGCCGCGCAGATCTTCAAGCCCGGGTAAACCTGCGATGCCAATCGCAACTCCGACCGTGCCGTTGCGCCAGGCGCGTCCGTGTGAATCAATGATCAGGATGCCGACTTCTTTTCCTGTTTTGGATTTGATTTCAGTGCGCATCTTTTCTGCCGATTGATCTGGTTCTGCCGGAAGAAGCAGGACCCACTCTTCGACCGAATCTCCCAACCCCGCCACATTGGAGTGATCAATACCAGCGTTCGCGCAGACAAAACCCAGTTTATGTTCTACGATGATCGCACCGACGCGGGTGCGTAAGACCTCATTGCTCTCCTGCAGGATCAATTCAACTACGCGGGGGTCTTTTTCTGTTTTATTGCCAAGTTCAATCGCACGTGCTGAGGGTGTGACGGTCGCAAGGTTGATTGCACGCCCTTCGGCTTTGGAGATGACCTTCTGCGCGAAGACCAGAATATCATTGTCTTGCAGGTCTAGATGGGTTGCGTCGATGGCATTAACAACAATATCCGCCAGGTTGTCGCCGTGGCGGATAAGGGGAATGTTTTGGAGAGGAGTGATGGTGAGAGGCATGGAAAACCAGTGATCAGTAATCAGTGTTTTGATAACTGATTACTGATCACTCCTTTACTTTTTATTAGCGCCAGTGATTTTGATTCCGGCGTGCGTGGAGCCATATTGCTTGTTGATGTTGATCAGCACGCTGGTGAGTCCTTCAACTACGACTGAGTTCTCGATGGGACCTGCGTCCCAGCCGGTAAGCCCGGCGGCTTCGACGAGTGTGAGCGCTTCAGCACGCGCTTCTTTGCTGGTGCCGGTGACAAGTACGTCACATTCCACATCATCATCGGTCAGCAAGTGTTCGTGAGAAATATTCTGGAAAGCGGCGACCACTTCCACGCCTTCGCCGACGATCTCTTGGGCTTCCTGCGCAGCGGACCCGGCGGCGGGCATCTGCACTTTGGTCACTTTCGGCGGCACGAGCGGAACGGTCACATCGATCAGGAGCTTGCCCTTGAGGTGGTCTTTTACACTCTCAAGAGTTTCGCGATGTGCGGCATACGGGACCGCGATAACCACAATATTCGCGTTCTGGGCAGCTTCATGATTGCTCATGCCAACGACCGTAGCAGACATTTCGGTCAATTCCATAATTTCTGATGCGGTGGTCACGGCTCTCTCAGAGGAGCGTGAACCGATCATGACACGGTAACCGGCTTTTGCCCAGCGGTATGCAAGCCCTTTGCCTTCCTTGCCTGTCCCGCCAAGTACAGCGATGGTCACCATCAATGATTTTTTATCCATGCAATTCTCCTCTATATTTATGCTCAAGCCGCCGTCCCCAGCGGCGATATTGCCGCAAATTAAATAACCTTGGCAACTTCCTTTTGGTATCTTTCCCAAACCCTCGGCGCGATCTCGCGCGCTTTGGCTGAGATTTCTTTTTCGTCCAAAGTGAGCAGTTCACGGTCTTTCATCAACACTTTGCCAGCGACGATCGTAGTCGTGACCATGCTTTGCTGAACGCCAAAGAGTATATGCCACGGCAGGTTGCCTGCGGTCAATGGTGTATTGGGTTGGTAGTCTACAAATATAATATCTGCAAATGCGCCAGGAATAAGTTGTCCAATCGTTGCAGATGGGAAGAAGACGTTGGCAAGTGCGGCGTTGTTATAGATCGCCATTTGCGTTACGTCATATCCGCCCATGCGGCGTGGGTCACGGTGATGGACTTTGTGAAGTAGGTACGCGGCTTTCCATTCTTCCCACATTGCGTTGGAGAAACCGTCGTTCCCCAAACAGACCTTGATGCCAGCCCGCAGCATGGATTCGATGGGCGCCACACCAACGCCGTTGTTCATGTTCGAGCGCGGCTGATGAGATAGCCATGTGCCGGTCTCAACCAGAATTTGAATCTCACGTGCGTCAAAGTGGACGCCATGCGCTGTGATAGTTTTCGGTCCAAGGATGTTGTGCTTGTGGAGACGGTCGATCACGCGCAAGCTAGATTTGTTCAGGCTGTCGTATTCATCTGAGTCATGTTCTGCGGTGTGGACATGAAAACCCGTTTCGGGTGACGCGGCTTGGCGACATTCATCCAGTGACGAGTCGGAGAGAGTTAAAGATGCGTGTAAGCCGAATGTGCCGGTGATGAGTGACGAATGATCTTGTCCCGTTTTTTGGATGAAGCGCACGTTCTCGCGAATACCGGCGCGCATTTTTTTCAGCCCGTCACGATCAGTCACTTCGTAGCAGAGGCAGGCTCGCAGTCCCGCACGAACGACTTCATCCGCAATAATATCGAGTGAGCCATCAATCGCATTGGGGGAAGCGTGATGATCGATCAGAGTCGTCGTGCCATGTTTGATCGCATCGACGAGGCTCGGCAATACCGAATATTGGATGCTCTCCGCATCCAGCGACCGATCGAGGGGCCACCACAACTTTTGCAGGATCTCAGGGAAGTCTTTGGGCGCAGGTCCGGGGATCGCCATGCCGCGGGCGAAGGCGCTATAAAAATGTGTATGCGCGCAGATGTTGCCGGGCATCACGTACTGTCCGCGCGCATCAAGCCATTCGGTTGCAGGGTAACGATTTTTGAGCTCGCTTGACTTGCCGATCTCTTTGATGCGATCGTTCTCGATCAGCAGCGCGTGATCTTCAAGGATCTGATTGCTTGATTCCCACGTGACAAGTTTTGCGTTGGTAATGAGCATATTAGCCTAAGCCAAATTGATTAGGGTGAGGCAGTTTGACGCCGTTCGCGCCGATCTCTTCCAGCGCATAAAATGAGGCTTCGCGCACTTCAAGGTCGTCGCCATACATAGCGTGATAAAGCGCGCCGATAATGCCCTCGTTTGCCACACGTTTGAGATAAGGCAACGCCGCGAGACGTTCTTCTGTGCTGCCGTTTTTGAACGCGCTCAATAACGTATCAGTTGCGGCACTGCCGCGCGGAATCCCCTTGCCATTTTTACCGGCAAAGGCGATCAACCACGGAGCTTCAGAGGGCGGCATCAGCTTATGAGGCACGCGCGGGTCAGCATGTGCCATTTGTTCAAGATACTGGTTGGCAAGATTGCGGACTGCCCATTGATCGTCTTCCACTTGCATGTGTTGTAGAACTTCAACTGCCCAGGGTTGTTCCACATGCGCCAAGCCGTGGACAACTGCGCGGCGCAGCATGATGTCTGCAAGCGTGGCGCCTTCCTTGAGCATGGCATAGCCTTCACCGGGATCGTTCGCCATGGCTTCGGCAGCGGCACGGCGGAGTTCTTCATCGCCTTGCAGTAGGGCACGCGCGACGGCTTCGAGTGATTTATCGATGCCGATGGCAACGAGCGCAAGACAAGCCGCCCGCCGCACCGCACCGACAGGCGCCTGCATGATCTCTTCCAGCATTTCGATGGCTTTTGTATCGCGCACTGCGCCACTGCCCAATGCTGCCAGCGGAATCACATCGAACGAACGCGAACTTAATAACTGACGGAACAAGGTTGCCGAGCCAGGATCTCCGCTGAGGGCGAACGCTGCCATGGCATGTGCCCGCAAACTGACGGGCTGTCCTTCCGCTTGCAGAATGCTCAACAGGCTCGCGAAAACTTTGGGGCGCCATGCGGCTTGTTTGGGCGCATCCTTCAGCCAGCGTGCAACCGTGAAGGTTTGGTTGTGAAGCGGCAGGGTTGATTCTTTCAACAGATAATCGGCAACGGCAGTTGCGTCACCACGCGCGGCGAGATAATGCAGGGCGAGGGTCTTGCCGTCCCATTCGGGTTGCGCCATCAGCGTGACATCGGCTTCGTGATCGCCGATCGCCTGACCCGCCAGATAACCGTTCAAGACAGGGTGCAGGAAGCGCATCTTGCTGTTGGCATGTGAGACCAGTAAACCGCTTTCCACCAATTTACCGAGCAAACCAGTGGAGGGTACGTCACCAGCTTTTGATTTTTTGAGTTTTATTTTTTGCGAATCGGTGAGAGCAATCTTTTCAGAGGTGATCAATCTGACGGTGTCTTCGCCTTCAGCAGGGCTTTCTTCCACAAGATCGTATTGCTTCACCCAAGCGCGAGCTTTGCTGGTGTCGAAAATGGGTTGGGTGGTCAACACCACTTGCATGGCGAGCATTTCAAGCGCGGCAACGGGCGTTCCACTTGGGGCAACGCGGCGGATATGGGTCGCGATCGCATCCAATACGCGCGAGCCCAAGCTGTCACCGGCGTAAGCGCCCCAGACTTTGAGAGTCAGCTCAAAGGGCGTCAGAAACGCATTTTCGAATCCAAGCCAGGAGTTGAGCAGGATCGGGTCCACTTGTTCAGGTCCCGTTTGTGACCAGGCTTCCAGCGCCACAGTCTGCGACCAGAGTTGACCCCATTGTTCGATGAACTGTGCTGTGCGGCGAGAGTCCCAGCCGGTTAATGCGAGCGCATGGAAGCCGATGCCAACCAAGCCGTTGAGTTGATCGGCGCAGCCCGTGGTGACGATGCGAATATTTGGGTAGGCTTGCGAAAGTGCTTTGAACCATTCAACCACTTGAGTTTGACTCTGCGGTTCAAGTTCATCGAAGCCATCGACCAACACCAATGCGCTCCCAGATTTGAAACTTTGCTGAATGAATTGCGGCAGGCGATTTAAATCGAATACAGGCGCGCGTTCACTGGCGGCGTTGATGATGACATTGAGCGGATCTTTAGTACCGTCATGCGGAAGTTGCAGATCGGCGACATGATAAAAATACGGGACGGCATCGACTTTATTTCCGCCCGCATCAATCTGGACTTTGAGGTTGGCAGCCAACGAAGCGAGATTTGCCAATGCGACAGTTTTTCCTGCACCCGCCTTGCCAACGATGACCACATTGGAACCACCAGTGACCGCTTCCACCAAGCCAAGTGTTGGCGCGCGATACGTGGATGCGAGTTCGGGCCACATCGGCATGTAGGGCAAAGTTTGCGAGATCACATCCTCTTGAATGCCAGCCGCGCCAGGTTCTACTTGCACGGGCGGGGCAAGCAAACGCGGTTCTTGTAATATTTCATCGAGTGAGAATAAAGATGCAGCGAGGTGCATCCCCTGTGCGCGACGCAGGGTGAGCCTGCGGTGATTATCTTCCAAACCACTGGTGCGTTTGACCTGCGCAACTTCGCGTTGCTCCTTCATGTTCTGGCGCGCCTGATCGAGTAGGGGGCGTACACGCCCTGCCAGCCAGAAAACGAAAAGCCCGAAGACAAAGCCGACTATGAAAGAGAAGGGATAAAGTTTGAAATCAATTTGCATATAAGATCCGTCCGCAGGTTGGACAGTTGAATAACTGAGTTGCTGAACGCGCGCTTTGTTGCAGAGAAAGTGTCAGGGTTGTACCGCAAGCTGAGCAGGCTGCTTCGCTAATGACCGCGACCGCGATGCCGCGGCGTTGTTTGCGGATCTGCTCGTAGGTGCTGACGGCTGAACTTACCAGGTCACTGAGAATGGCGTTGCGTTCGTGATCAAGTCGTTCGAGTTCTTTATTGAGAGCATCATTTTCGCTCGTGAGTCCGCGGTTCTGTTCTTTGACGTTGGCTTGAGTTTTTTCAAGGTCAGATTTAGCGGCTTGAAGTTCGTTCTCGGCTGTTTCGGCAAGCACCATGGCTTCGAGTTCGCGTTCTTCCAGGGTTTGCTGATGTTTTTTTAGGGAGACAATATCTTTTTGCAGGTCTTGGAGTTCTTTGGGGTTTTGCACGCGTCCGCCATACAGGCTGGCTTCGGTCTGTTCGATCTTGATGCGTTGTTTTTCAACTTCGGCTTCAGTTTGTTTCAACGCGTGGAGGGCGTCTTTGGATTTTTTGTCAGCTGAATCAAAGGCTTGGGTGGCAGCACGCAGGCTGGCGTCGTTTTGAAGCGTGTCTTGAATCCATTTTTGGCGCGCGCAAATCACGTCGATCTGACTATCCACTTGTTGAAGCCGGTACAATCCCATCGCAGCGCTCATAAGTTGATTATATACGATACTCGTTATTGAGTGGGGAGGTTGTAGAAGTTGTAGATGGCATCGCCGATATTCGCGAACAGGACGTTGGCATCATCGAAGACAATTTGAACGGGGTGGTAGGCATACAGGGATAGGACGAAATTTCCGCCAGCCGAATACACGATGGCGGCATCGCTAAAGTTGCGGATGACCCCGTCGTTGTTGGTGATCCAGCCGTGCTTGTGGGCGATCTGCGTCCCTTCGGGGACACCCGCTTCGATGAGCACGCCGATCTTGTCGGTGGATAAATAAGCGATGATCTGTTGGCAGATCTGGCTGGTGATCTTATCGGGAAACGCCGCGATCAACGCGCCGCCGCCGGTTGTGGCACATTGATAGAGGTCTGCCATGAGCGAGCCTATATCCACGGGCGTGGTTTGATTGTATAGGTCCGGGTCGGTGGACACATCGGTGCGCGAGTTGGCGGGCGTAACAAATTGTTTCAGGAGCGGTGAACCCGGCGCGAAGAAGCCCGCCAGGAAAGTATCGTCCAGCCCGATGGTTTTCATATTTTGGCTCACGATCAATGGACCGGTATTGATATCGATGCGGTTCATCATCGCATCGGAGGCGTTGTTATCAGATTTGCGGATCATTTCAGTGATCAGCGCCTGGGTCTGGTCATCGATCGGTGTGGAGCCATTCTTGATGAAGTAAGAAACAAGAATGGGAATTTTGATCGTGCTGGAGGCGGTAAAGGCAACATCGGGTTGAATGGAAATTTCCTGTCCTTGATTCAACGCGAAGTGGATTTCCTGTCCTGTTTGCAGATCGAGCATGTACAGTCCGATCACGCCATCAAAGCCGGAGGTGTTGATGATCTGTTTGAGCAGGATTTCGAGATTGCCAATGGTGGGGCGGGCGGCGGCGCTTTGTCCAAAGGAGAGCACAACCGTGCGATTGCTTGGAGAGCGTAATGTATCTTCAATCAAACGGACAGCGCGATCGATATCAAGTACTTTTCCCGGCGAACCCGCTGTAAAAGAGGTACCGCCTGGAATCGGCTGCGCGGATGTGGGCGGTTCATCGTAGCGTACCGCGATCTCGTTTCTGAGATAAGTTGTCAGGCGGTCTTCAGCGATGGTAGCTCGTAATGGGATTTCGACCGGAGTCGGGTTGCGGTTCCAAAGGTAGTCCCAAAATCCGCCCCAGAAGGCGCCGCCGGTTCGACCAAGGTCCGCCGCGGCGATCATGCTGTCGAGATCCAACTCAAAGCCGACCACAGAGGGTTCGATCTGGATAATCGCTTCGCCGTATTGCAATTCGATCGGCGATGAATAGACTTGTAATACGCGTTGGGATGCGGTCTGCGGATCCACGCCGCCCACGCGTACGCCGCCAATGGTCATACCAGCGGGATAGTTATTACGCTGACGGCTATACCCGATTAGTGCAATGACCGTCAGCACCAGGGCGACGGTCATGATCGCGATGGAGATACCGCGTAAAATTGGGATGGAACTGCGATTCCTCACTCTGCCTCCGAGAACATGACAAACATCACAAAAAAGTATAACACACTCATTTTTGCTGTTTGTGCTAGAATATTTTCAGACAGCAAGCTGTCTGACTCCAAATTTCTTAACAGGACGGGACCATGCTACGTTCATTTTTGATCTACCTTTCCAAAGCTGGTTGGGCACAGAAACTGGTGACAAGTTGGAGTTTTGCATGGAAGGCGGCTTCTCGATTTATCGCCGGGGAGAGCGTCCCGGATGCGATTCGCGCGGTTCGTGAATTGAACGCCAAGGGCATCAACGCCACACTCGATCAACTGGGGGAACATACCTCCACAACCGAGGAAGCGAATGCCGCCGCAGATGCGATCTGCTCTGTTTTAAACGAAATAGATAAGGCGGGGGTTAGAGCCAATGTCTCCATCAAGTTGACGCAAATCGGCATGGGTTTGGATGAAGAAATCTGCCGTCAGAATCTAGTGCGTATTCTCGACCAGGCAAAGCAACTCCGTAATTTTGTGCGCATCGATATTGAAGACACCCCTTATACCGATGTGACCATCTCGATCTACCATGCGATGCTGGAACGTGGCTTCACGACCCGACAAGTTGGCATGGCGGCACAGTCATATTTGTATCGCGCTGAAGCTGATGTGAAAGGTTTGTTGGAGATCGGCACACGCTTCCGGCTGGTCAAAGGCGCGTATATGGAGCCTGCGGATAAAGCCTATCCCAAAAAGACCGACACCGACGCGAACTATGACCTGCTGACAAAAATTCTCATCGATGGCGCTCTAAAGATCGAATCTAACACGCTCAGTGATGATGGTCGCATTCCGCCCATCCCCGCCATTGCCTCGCATGACGACAAACGCATTGAGTTTGCGAAAAAGCACGCCGAGAAGGTTGGACTGCCGAAAAATGCCATCGAATTTCAAATGCTTTACGGCATTCGCCGCGACTTGCAAGATCAATTGGCAAAAGAAGGTTATCCCGTCCGCGTATATGTGCCGTTCGGCGCGCATTGGTATCCATACTTCATGCGCCGCCTGGCAGAACGCCCCGCGAACATCTGGTTCTTTGTTTCAAATTTCTTCAGGCGCTAAGTAAACACGGAAACAGGTAAACAAGTAGACATGTATTTCCGTGTTTACTTGTTTACCTGTCTACTTATCTACGTGTATACTTGTTTACATGTCTACACCCCTCGCACTCGTAACAGGTTCCGCTCATCGCCTTGGGAAATCCTTCGCGTTGACGCTCGCCCGCCTCGGATACGACATCATCCTCCATTATCATTCAGCGGAAGAAGAGGCGCATCAGACCAAGGCGGAAATTGAATCGCTTTCAAGAAGCGTTACCCTCGCCCAAGCGGACCTCACTCAACCCTCCGAAATCTATTCTCTAGTCTCTACTCTCGGCTCTCTTGATGTCCTCGTCAATTCCGCCGCCTTTATGCCCAGTGGAAACGTCAACGCGTTGTCCCTCGAAAACTGGGACACCGCATTGGACTTGAATCTCCGTGCGCCGTTTCTTCTCGCGCAAGAAGCCTCCAAAAAAATGACCGACGGCAGTTCCATCATCAATATTTCAGACATGGGTTCACAAAAGGCATGGAGCCGATATCCCTCGTACACAGTCAGCAAAGCCGCGTTGGAATCGCTGACGAAAATTCTTGCCCGCGCCCTCGCGCCGAAGATTCGGGTCAACGCCATCGCGCCGGGTTTTGTCCTGCAATCGGACATTGTCCCGGCTGAAGAGTGGGATAGGCTGATCGGACGGGTACCGCTCAAACGTCCAGCCCGAACCGAAGAGATCACATCCGCACTTGAGTTTTTGTTGAAGAATGAATACATCACGGGGCAAACTATTGTCGTGGATGGGGGGTATTCATTAATATAACTCTACCGATGGTTGAGTAGAGCTGAGCGTTTTTCTCAGCCCGTATCGAACCACCACGTTTCAGGTTATTTACTGTTGGAATCCAACTTGTTGGTTTCGATACGTTCCTCGCTAGCGCTCGGAACTACTCAACCAACAATACAATATGAAAGGAGAATCCCATGTCCGAACTCAACGACCTCGCAGACAAGCTCAAGACAGAAGGCGAAAAATTCTTTACACTGTTTGCCGGTTTGACCGATAACCAATGGCAGGCGGAAGCCTACACCGAAGGCGAAACATGGACACTGCGTAATGTGCTCTCGCACTTCGTCACCTCCGAGCGCGGATTGGTGCGGCTCTTTGAGCAAGTGCGGCAGGGCGGGGCAGGCGCGGCGGACGATTTCTCGATTGACCGTTACAACGCGGCGCAACAACAAAAGACCAAAGAACTCTCACCGCAGGAATTGCTCGAACAATATGAAGTCGTCCGCGCCGATTCGATCGCGTGGACATTATCGCTTGAAGAAGCAGATCTGGAGAAACAAGGCAAGCATCCATTTCTCGGGATGACCACGCTCCGCGAAATGATCAAGATGCTGTATTTGCATAACCAAATCCATTACCGTGATATGAAAAAAGTGCTAAAGCCTTAAACACAAAGGACACGACGTACACGAAGGAGAATCCAAGGAAGGTCTTCCTGTTGCGCCAGCCGACCAACCTTAGTGCCCTTTGTGTCCTTCGTGGTAAAAAAAATGAACATTGCTCCCTTCAAACTAGAACGTTATTTTGCCAAATACGAATTTAATACCGAATACCTGCTCTGTTCCTCGGACTGTGAAGCCATGTCCATTGCCGACTTGCTTGCGCTTGAACCCGGTTCAGCAGAGAAGTTTCAACACATCTGGCTGGGATACACCGAATCGCAGGGACATCCCGCACTTCGCAAAGAAATCGCTGGCATCTACGAAACAATTCAGCCCGAAGAGATTCTTGTCCACACCGGCGCGGAAGAAGCGATCTATCTTTTCATGCACGCTGTCTTGAAAAAGAATGACCATGTCATTGTGCATACACCGCATTACCAATCGTTGAGCGAGGTGGCAAGTTCAATTGGATGTGAAACCTGTCCATGGGAAGCCCATGAAGAAAACCGCTGGGCATTGGATGTGAACGAGCTCAAAAACCTAATCCAATTAAATACCAAAGCCATCATTATCAATACGCCACATAACCCGACCGGTTATCTTATGTCAAAGTCTGATTTTGAAGCGGTGAATAAGTTTGCTCAAGAACACAACCTGATCTTGTTCTGTGATGAGGTCTATCGTGAGTCTGAATACGACCCAGCGCAACGTCTCCCTGCTGGCTGTGACATGGGCGAACACGCCGTCTCGTTAGGTGTGACCTCCAAAACCTATGGTCTCGCTGGTCTCCGTATAGGATGGATCGCCACAAAGAATAAAAAGATCTATCAAGCCATGGCATCGCTCAAGGACTACACCACGATCTGCAATTCTGCGCCGAGTGAATTTCTCGCCGAAGTCGCTTTGCGTAATCGACAAAAACTGGTTGCTCGCAACCTTGGCATTATCAAAGACAATCTCACTGTGATGGACGAATTCTTCATTCAGTATTCTTCATTCTTCACTTGGCTCCGTCCCACTGCTGGCTCGATGGGTTTCCCAAAACTCCTCAAAGGCGACATCGAAGATTTCTGTGATACTCTCGTCAGGCAGGCAGGTGTTCTGCTCCTGCCCGGAACCATGTATGATGACTCTAAAAACCACTTCCGCCTTGGGCTGGGACGGAAGAATCTTCCGCAAGCGGTGGAGAAATTGGAAGAATATCTTTCAAATTAAATCCAGCATTAGACAGAGTATCCTATGGAAAACTTGATTGAGAAATATAAAGATAAACTTCCGGCATCTTATTTGGAGTTCATATCTACAAGTCAAAGATTTTATGGGTATATTGGAAATGAATTTGGATATGTCGATCTTTGGGAAATAGATTTTTTAAGTCAAGTTTTTGATGTAATCTGCAAATATCATGATAATCTTGGAAAGGATTATTTTCCTATAGGGTCAGATGGAGGTGGAAATAATATTGTTATCAAATTGACATCACCAAAGAAAGAACTGTTTCTCATCGAATCGATATCTACGTCGGATGAATATGCCATATTTTTTTGTGATAACTTTGAAAAACTCTTTGATTCTGTAATGCAATATAAATTGAAGAACGTTAAATGATACCTATACTCCGCCTCGCCCGTCCTCTCCACCTCCTACTCGCCGCGCTGACCTACACCTTCGGCGCGAGTCTTGCCGACCACCTCGGCAAACCTTTCCGTGCGGATTCTTTCTGGCTTGGCTTCATCATGATTATCCTCTTGCAAGTCACGATGAATCTTTTGCCCGAAGCCTATCGTCCACACAACGAACCGTTTCTCGAAAATGAGACCCGTGGTGACCAAATTAAACTTCGCAACAACGTTCTTTATATCTCACTGGCATCTCTTGCCTCCATTGCCACCCTTGCATACATCCTCTACATCAATTACCAATTACCACTTACTGCGTTCTACTTTCTTGCCCTCTCTATCATTCTCGTTCTCATCCACTCCATCCCGCCCTTCCGCTTCATCAATCGTGGCTTTGGTGAAATCTTGCTGGCAGTGCAGCTTGCCTATGTCTTTCCGTCCATGGCGTTCACGCTTCAAACCTCCACAACGCATCCATTCCTCGCGCTTGCCATCCCGCTGACCTTCCTCGCTTTTGCCTATTTCATCGTGCTGGATTTTCAATCCTTCCCGCAAGATGAGAAATATGCCCGCGTCACATTTCTCACGCGCCTCGGTTGGGAACGCGTGATACCATTGCATCACATCTTCGTTTTGTTCGCCTATATTTTTTTTCTCGCCATGCCGGCCTTCAACCTGACCCTCAAGCTTCTCGCGCCCGCGTTCCTCACTTTTCCGTTTGCCCTCTTTCAAATTTATCAACTCCGCAGCATCGCCCTCGGCACCAAACCGAATTGGATACTCCTCAACGCCACCGCCCTCGGCGTCTTTGGATTAACCACCTATTTTCTGACTCTCACCCTTTGGCTGCGTTAGACTTTCAACCTTTGACCTTTGACTCAACCCCATGCCTGAATTTTTGACTCTCCTCCCTCCCGACGAAGCCCGCACGCTCCTGCTCTCGCATCTTTCTACGCCGGTCACTGCTTCTGAAGCGATCGACGTTATCTCAGCCTTGAATCGGACTCTCGCCGAAGACATCATCGCGCCGCATCCCTTGCCCGATTTCCAACGCACCACCGTGGACGGGTACGCCGTCCGTGCACAGGATACGTTTGGCGCATCAGATTCGTTGCCCGCGTATCTGACTCTCATCGGCGAAGTGCCGATGGGCGATGCACCTGCGTTTGAGGTTGGTGCCGGTCAATGTGCGTTAATCCACACTGGCGGGATGTTGCCGAACGGTGCGGATGCAGTGGTGATGTTGGAATATACACAAGGGATTGCTTCTTCGGGTCTCAGACCCGAAGAGAGCGGTAAAACCGAAATCGAGATCTTCCGCGCGGTTGCCAATGGGGAGAATCTCATCCGTATTGGGGAGGATGTGGCGCAGGGACAGATCGTACTGGTGAAGGGCAGTCTGATACGTCCGGCTGAGATCGGCGGATTGCTGGCGTTGGGGATCACATCTGTTCGAGTTGCGAAGAAGATTCGCGTTGGGTTAATCTCCACGGGCGATGAAGTCATAGACCCAAGTCAATCTCCGCGGCCGGGACAAGTGCGGGATATCAATTCGTACACGCTTGGCGCGCTCGTCGAAAAAAGCGGAGGCGTGGCAAAACGCTATGGGATCATCAGCGACCAGCTTCAGGCTTTGAAAGACGCGGCGGCGTTGGCATTATCCGAATGTGACGTGGTTATCATCACGGCTGGTTCATCCGCATCTACACGCGATATGACCGCTGATGTTATTCGTTCGTTAGGTACGCCCGGTGTATTGGTGCATGGCATCAACACACGCCCTGGCAAGCCAACAATTTTAGGCGTGTGCAATGGCAAAGCCGTGATCGGTTTGCCCGGCAACCCGGTGAGCGCGTTAGTGAATGGATATTTATTCGTCGTGCCGGTGATCGAAAAATTATTGGGCGCGTTGCCAAAACCAAAAGCAACAGTTCAAGCAAGATTAACAGTCAACCTTCCATCGCTAGCAGGCAGGGAAGATTGGATTCCGGTGAAATTATTCCCCTCTCCCAGCGGGAGAGGGGCTAGGGGTGAGGGATTTGATGCCGAGCCAATCTTCGGAAAAAGCAATTTGATCTTTACGTTAGCAAACGCCGATGGACTCTTGCGCATTCACCCGGATGCGACAGGCTTATCAGCAGGTGAAATGGTTGAAGTATTATTGATCTAATGCTTTTCAAAAGGATATTATGTTAAATCGACTGAAAGATTTTTTTATCGGTCCGCCACTCCCCACTCTTCAACTCAACGAAAAGAAACTAAATAAGATTCGCGCATTGGCAGCATTCTCACCAGATGCTTTGTCTTCGATCGCGTATGCCAATCAGGAGATCTATCTTGGGTTGGTGGTGGCGGGCAGTATGGGGTTGGGGATTGCCTGGCCCATTGGCTTGGCGATCTCAGGTTTGTTGGTGATCGTTGCCATCTCGTATTATCAAACCATTCATGGTTACCCCTCCGGCGGTGGCTCTTATGTTGTTGCCCGCGATAACCTCGGCCCCAAAATGGGATTGATCGCAGGCTCGGCGTTGTTGATCGATTATCTGTTGACAGCGGCGGTCAGCCTTACGGCAGGCGTGGAGGCGATCGCTTCGGCTTTCCCGGCGTTGTGGCAGTATCGCGTGTTGATCGCCATCTTCCTGTTGATTCTTATCACGCTCGCCAATTTGCGCGGCTTGCGTGAGACCGGGACGTTGATGTCTATTCCGGTGTATTTGTTTTTGTTTACGTATCTCCCGATGTTGGCGTATGGCTTGTATGTTTATCTGAAAGGTGGACCGGCTTCTTTGGCGGAAGTTGCCCCTCAATCCACTGCGCCGCTGACTGTCTTTTTGATCCTGCATACGTTCGCAACGGGCTGTACGGCATTGACCGGTATCGAAGCCATCAGCAATGGCGTCCCGGCTTTTGAAGCGCCGGAGTCAAAGAATGCCGGCAAGACCTTGATCGTGATGGCGATCCTGATGGCGGTACTCTTCGTGGGCAGCATCGGGTTGACGCAATATTTGGGTGTCATCGCTGGACCGCAAGAGACGATTCTGTCTGCGCTTGCGCGACGTCTGCTCGGAAATGGTGTGGCATATTATTTTATCCAAATCAGCACGATGTTGATTTTGGCGGTGGCGGCGAACACCAGCTTTGCGGGCTTTCCACGCCTCGCAGCGATCCTTGCCAAAGATGGCTTTCTACCGCACCAGTTCATGGGTATTGGCGACCGTCTAGTATTTGCCAATGGGATCATTTCGCTTTCTTTCGCGACAGCGGTGTTGATCGCGATCTTTGGCGGCAATAGTCATGCACTTATTCCGTTGTTTGCGGTTGGAGTGTTTCTGGCTTTCACGCTTTCACAAGCTGGCATGGTCGTGCATTGGTGGCGTGAGCGCGGTCGCGGCTGGCAATTCAAATCCCTCGCCAACGGACTGGGTGCTTTGGCTACTTTCGTAACACTGTTCGTGGTGGGCTATAGCAAGTTTCGAGAAGGCGCATGGGTGACGATCGTTTTGATCCCCGCCATTGTGATTGTGTTCAATCGGATCAATTTACATTACAAGCAAGTTGGCAAGGAACTGTCCCTGCATGGCTTGCCGCCATCCTTGAAGCCGATGGAAGCATCGCGCGTGGTCATTCCAATTTCTGGCGTGCACCGTGGCATTGTGGATGCGGTGGATTTTGCGCGCGGCATGACGAACAATGTAACAGCCATCTATGTAGATATGGGGTCTGGCGATGTGGATGAGGTCTGTAAAAAATGGAACAGTCTGTGGCCCGACGTGCCTTTGGTTGTTGTGCCGTCACCGTATCGTTCGATCATTCAGCCTATTCTTGATTTTCTCGATGAAACTGATATTCAACATAATGACGGACAACAAGCGGCGGTGATATTGCCTGAGTTTATCCCCGCAAAATGGTGGCAGTCTCTGATGCATAACCAGACGGCGTGGCTACTCAAAGCAGCTTTACTGTATCATCGTCGTGTGGGTGGTTTTCCGCGCGTGATCATTGATGTCCCCTATTATTTGCGGAAATAATTCACTACTCTTTGTCTAATCAGAGAACAGCAAACTCTACAACTTAATCCCCTTATAAGTTTTCCATTCCAGTTCACGAATGACTTCCACTGGATTCTTGTCTATATTTACAATGTTATATATCCATAAATGACACTGTTTGTTACGTTGACTCAATTTAGCTGTGGATTTATCAAAACCCAGCCTTACGATTTCCTTATCGTTTTTTATGCAAGCAAGGTAAGACGTCCAATCTGAACGGATAAAGAAACCATCATTGAAATCAGTAAAAACCTCTTTGACTAATTCAATGAGTTGCTCCGTTTCGTTGATTGGGAGATTTAGTCTCTTTCGGTCTTTGTACGATAGAAGAAAACAAACAGCGGACCATTCTCCAAAAGAGAAATCTGTTCTTTCGATATTTATCCAGAACTCTTGGCGTGGCAATTCAACAATCATATCTGATGATTAGTTTTTCAACCACTTAAACGCACCCTCGCCTGCTACTCGTCCACTGGCAAAACAGGCGGTAAGTAAATAGCCGCCGGTGGGCGCTTCCCAATCTAACATCTCGCCCGCGCAAAACACACCGGGGATTTTCTTCAACATCAAATGTGCATCAAGCTCTTCGAATACTATGCCGCCTGCACTGCTGATAGCTTCATCGATAGGGCGCGGCGCAATGAGCAGAATAGATAGATTCTTGATCGCCTCTGCCAACCGCTCATTATTCCCAAAATCATCCTTCGATACAAACTCACGCAGCAAGCCCGCCTTCACGCCTTTAATACCCACCGTCTTTTCAAGGTGACTTGCCATCGTCTTCGACCCGCGCGGCTTTGATAGCTTGGTCAGCACATCTTCACGCGTAAACTGTGGCGTCAGATCCAGTTGCATGTCCGTTGTGCCATGCAAGGCAATGGCGTCACGCAAACGCGCGGAGCAGGCATAGACCAAACTTCCTTCCACGCCATGTTTCGTGATGACGAACTCGCCTTGTTGACGAAAATCTTCGAAGGTCAACACGACTGATTTCAAAGGGTGACCTTGATACTTCTCTTTGAAATAATCGGACCATGTCACATCGAAGCCGCAGTTAGCCGACTTCAACGCTTCGACTTTCACCCCAGCTTGCTCCAGCCAATTGACCCATGCGCCATCCGAGCCGAGTCTGCGCCAACTGCCGCCGCCCAAAGCTAGAATAACTGCGTCCGCTTTGATGGATAATTCACCTTGCTCGGTTCTAAATCGCAGCGCTTGATCTGCATTCCACCCGATCCATCTGTGACGGGTGTGAAATGTCACGCCGTTATTTTGCAATCTCTTCAACCATGCTCTCAGCAACGGACTGGCTTTCATGCTCACTGGAAACACCCGCCCCGATGTCCCCACAAATGTTTCGATTCCAAGTTCCTGTGCCCAGGCGCGTAACTCGTCTGCGCCGAATTCCTTGAGCATGGGTTCGATCCATTTTCGGCGTGAACCGTAACGCGCCGCGAATTGTTCAAAGGGTTCGGAATGGGTCAGGTTCAAGCCGCTTTTGCCCGCCATCAAGAATTTGCGTCCCACCGATGGCATCGAATCATAAACATCCACTCGCACGCCGTTTTGACTCAACACTTCAGCCGCCATCAACCCCGCTGGTCCTGCGCCGATGATCGCAACCGATTTCATGAGCACCCTCTGGAGTCAAACAGCTCATTGCACTCGAAGGGTGTGCTGTTTGACTTAAAACGGCAAGCCATCGTCCTTGGTGTCATCATCAAATTCATCGTCCGTGTCGTCTTCGAGTTCGTCGTCAAAATCTTCTTCGCTCCAGTTTTCATCCCACCAGTCTATCACCGTCCCGCCGCTTTCAGGGTAATACGGGCTGACCAGAAAATTCATGCCGTGCTCCCACGTCACGCGGAATTCCTTCACCATAAATGTTTTCTCGGCGTGGATGTCGTACATCACGTCGGTCAATTTGGGGATCGGCGAGAACGGATAGATCTGTTCCAGCACCAACTCCCGGTCTTCATCGGGGATGATAAATTCATCCACGCTGGCGCCATTGGTGAAATACATTGGGCGGGTTTGGTAGGGCAGTCTTTCATCGAGCGGGGATTCGTGATTCATAAGTTATCTCCGAAGTACTAAGCCTGCTCTTCAATCTGGTCAGGTGTAATGATATCTTCGTCAATACGATTTTCACGAAAGGCTTGATAGATGTTGTTTAGTGTAGCCTCAGAGACTTGCATATCTTTGAGGAACATTACGAGATAGCCGTTCAGCGTGGCGTCGGAATTACTTGTGTTCATCAAAATCTTTTCGAAGCCCCGCACGACTTTGTTATACATTGCCCGGCTGGTCTCGGCAGTCATGAACAAAGCCTCAGCCGCCAGAGCGCGCCGCTTCGCCGAGGCTGCCTGGGTTTCGAGGATCATCCATAATGAAGGTTCGGCTTCTCGACCCATATCCGCCCAAATGTGAGGCAGATGATCCGAGAGCCAGTCGTTTTCGAGATCAGCTAGTTCTGCCAGTGCAGGCGCGGATTCCCAAGCCTGCAGCACGCTCAAGGCATGTGCCGCATGCCAGGGTGCCCAACTAGCTTTTTCTGAAGACCAACCATTGAGTAGACCGGGATCGAGTGCCATCCGCGTCAGCGCTGGAATAAATTTCTTCCAATTCAACAATTCTGCTTCGTTCGCAACCTGAAGCGCTTTATGCAGATCGTCACCCCATTCCAATAGTTCGTTGATCGGCGCAGGATATGATGCAGGTTGAGGTATGTTGTAATCCGCTGGGCGCGGCGGGATCGCTGGCGGCGTGATGTCATCCCAATCGCGCCAGCCCATCAGCAGGAGTTTTTCAAGCTCGTCTTGAGCTTCGGTGCTCGTTCGGCGGTTATTGTCCATTGCCTGTTGGACTTGTTCAAAAAATAGATCGTATAAATCACTTACCTCTTGGGCAGAATAAAATTTCTGCTCGCCGCCAAATTTGGAATAGCGTAACCGATACTCGCGATAACTTTTGGCATCATCTGCCACGCGTGAGGCGGTATCCAACCCTTCCTTGAATTTTCGTTCAGCGCGTTGAACTTCCGCTTGACCATATTTATCGATCACTGCCCGGTAACGGCGGTCATCGGTTGGCACTTTCTCGAATCTGAGCAGCATAACATCTTCTGATATTTTTTCTCGCAGACGGATGATTTGCTCACGCTCTGCGGGTGTAGGATAGCCCGTGCGATGTTGAAGCCATTCAATTGGATTGTTCGTCTGGGGTCTTGCTGAATTTCGTTTCCGTCGGCTCATAGTTTATCCTTCTGATTGCCAGGGTAATTTGTTCAAATCCACATTGCCGCCGCTGAGGATCACGCCGACCTTCAAACCGCGTAGATCAATTTTCTTTTCCCACAATACGCCGACTGCCACTGCTGACGATGGCTCGATAATAAGCTTGGCGCGCTCCCAAACGAACTTCATCGCGGCGATGATGCCCGACTCACTCACCGTGACGATCTGTTCCACGTGCTCACGAATGATTGGGAATGTTATTGAGCCCAAGGATGTGAGTAATCCATCTGCGATCGTTTTAGGATTCACCGATGGAATAATTTTATTTTCTTTCATCGAGCGAAACGCATCATCCGCCATTTCGGGTTCACCTGCGATCACGCGAATGCTGGGCTGGATGCCTTTCGCTGCGATGGCAGTGCCGCTCAACAATCCGCCGCCGCCGACGGGTGCGATGATGACATCCAAATCAGGGACTTCGGCGAGTAGTTCGAGCGCGGCAGTACCTTGACCAGCAATGACGCGTTCGTCATTATACGGATGAACGACGTTCGCACCCGTATCCAGCCTGATCCTGTCTAACGTGCTTTCTCTTGCCTCGAGCGTTGGCTCACAAAACGTGATCTGACCGCCGTAGCCCGCGACGGCATTCTTCTTCACGGTCGGCGCGTTGTTCGGCATGACGATATATGCTGGGATGCCGCGCATGCGTGCCGCGAGCGCCAATGCTTGGGCGTGATTCCCCGATGAGTGGGTGCAGACTCCATGCGCGGCTTCCGCATCGCTCAGCGAGTAGACTGCATTGCACGCGCCGCGAAATTTGAACGCGCCGACCTTCTGCAGGTTCTCGCATTTCAAATACACCTGCGCATTGACTTGTTGGTTTAGACTCTCATTGGTCAATACCGGTGTGCGGTGGGCGTAGGGTTGAATCCGTTCGGCGGCTTGTTGGATGTGGGTTAGCGTGACTGTCATGGTGACTCCATTTTTGAACCGCTAAGCCCGCGAAGCTCGCTAAGTAAGAAAGAAGTTTGTTTTTCTTTGCGCTCTTGGCGGTTAAGAATTGTCGCTTGTTAGTAGCCTCTCTCAAAATCAACCTGATACTTCAGCGGCTTGCCTGCGATATAGAGAAGATAATTCTCAATGAATAATTTTGTTATGTCTTCTGGATAACTGATCGCGGAGGTGTGAAAGGTGAGCAGGAGATTTGGCGTCGTCCAGAAGGGGTGCTCAGCGGGGAGTGGCTCCTGGGCGGTGACGTCTAATATGGCACTGGCGATCTGGTTGTTGTTCAGCGCTTCGACCAGAGCGGGTTCGTCCACGGCGTTACCGCGCCCAACGTTGATGAGGATGGCGTGGGAGGGTAAGGCGTTGAGTAGGTCGGCGCTTACGATCTGGTCGGTGTCTGTGGTGCGAGGGAGGACGATGATGAGGTAATCCAAGCCTTGTGCGAAACTCTGGAGTGCGGAACCTTGGTTCCGCATATCGGACAGCAAGCTGTCGGACTCCAGAGGGGTGGTGGGATGAAAATACTTGTCTACTTGTGTACTTGTCTCACTCCCCAACGTATAGCCCCAGACCTGCATGCCAAAATGCTTGGCTGTGCCGGCGAGGTGCGCGCCGATGGAGCCGACGCCGAGCAGACCGAGGGTCTTGCCACGCAGCATGCCTGATTCGAAGCGATCATATTTTTTATTGAGTTGTGCTTGATGTCGGGCAAAGATCTTCTTTTCATGCGCCAGCAAGTAGCCAAAGACGTATTCAGACATCAACTCGCCGAAGACGCCGCGGGCGTTGGTGAGGCTATAGTCGCGGCGTTGACCGGACCCGGTTAGAGTTTCGACCCCAGCATACATGGACTGAATCCACTTCACCTGAGAAAGATGCGGTAGTTCATCCCGTATCAAGCGCGGTTCGCCCAGGACGATGTCGCCTTGCGCAGGTTCGGTGACAAATTCCAGATGCGGCAAATTCGCTTGTTCGATGAGTTGGCGATAGGCTTCTTTTTCGGAGGTGAGGAGCAGCAGTTTGGTCATCAGTGAATTGTACCCGGTGTCTGCTAATAGAGAATAGTGGGTAGAGAATCATGAAGTCCCCGCCAGGTGTGACGGGGACTTTTGTGTTCAAGGGTCGTTGTACTTTTAACGGCGGAACATACCAACGATAAACAATAAAGCGATCGCGCCGACGACCGCGACCAGGAAACTGGGGAAGTTGAAACCGGTGACGCCTTGCGCGCCGAAGAAGCTCATGATCCAGCCGCCCAGGAATGCGCCGATGATGCCAACCACGATGTTGGCGATGGCGCCCATCTGTCTGTTTTTCCCCATGACGATACTGGCGATCCAGCCTGCCAGCGCACCAAAGATGATCCATGCTAGAAAGTTCATTTCTACCTCCATGTGAGAATTTGGGATTTGTTCGAACGATTTTATTATACTGCGAATGAGACCGGCTTTAGTAGCCCAAAATTACTAAAGGGCTGAGCTACGCATCTTTTCGCCGCCATGATTACGGCGTTCACAGAGAAAATAAAAGGCTAAATTCTGCGGACGCTACTGATCTATTTCTGTCATTTCCTGGCAAGCAGATCGTTGCCTTTGAAATAATCAGAGACTGCCAAATGATAAGGACGTTTGTGCTCGGCGGCGACTCGGCGTTCATAGACCGCCCATACGGCTGGTTCTGCCATGGCGGCTTTGGCATAAGCGTTAGCCGCTTTGAAGCGCTGGCGTTGGTTCTTCTGCGCGTCGCTCCATTGCACGTTAGACATATCGGCAAGTTTGATCAGGCTCATTTCGCCGGTATAGGAACGGCGGAAGACAACGTTGCCCAGTTTGCCGTGGATGCTCTTGAGCATGGGGTGGAGGGTGACCTTTGCCATATTGTGTGCCTTTCTGCCTTTAGTTGCCTTTTAGATGCCTTTTTGAATCCTGTGTTGATCCTGTGTTCATTCTGTGTATTGTCTTGCTGATGCGTTCGATTATAGCAGGGAATGGGGCGTATAACGGCTTTTTTCTGGTAGGGATGTGGTGTAATATTCGCGTAGGCGCATTTGCCGCTGTATCCTGTTGTTTTGATTTCAGGCTCCATATAGGCAGATGCATAAAACCTGCACTAGACCTCTTGCATAAGTAGTGAGGTTCCGTATCTTCAAAATCTTTGAACCACTGAGACACGGAAACACTGAGAAAAATCTTTAAAATCTCCGTGCCTTTGTGTCTCCGTGGTTAGGCTTTTTGACTTTTGCAAGAGCTCTACTTGCTCATTTGCCTGGAAAGCAGCCAGTCGAAGTATTTTTACAGGGTTCGTCCAGTAGTTGTATTGCTGGACGCCTGCGCCTGCGGCAGTGCAACTGCCGCAGGCGCAAAGCAACTTGAGTTAATAACTTATGACGAATTACTTAGAAGCCCTCGCAACGCCGTGGAGATATCTGTGTTTTATTTCCCGGAATAAGTATGAGCCTCGAACTGTTTAATACGAACACCAGCCTTTCCAGAAAGTTCAGCAGGGAACTTGTGGGACAAGCCCTGGATTTGGCGCGCCGCTATGGATGGTCACCGCGCGGGACACGCCCACCGGCGATGTTCAATTCGTATGCCTTGAACGCGGATTGGTTTGGGATGTATTTGACCAATGACGGACAGACGGTAACTGCCGAGGATGCGCACGCGCTGGCAGAGGCGCTCGAATGTGCGCTGCATGATATCCCCGATGTGGAAAGTAAAATGGATTGGAACCCGCAATTGTGGGCGGATGATCTGCCTGAATGGTTGGCGCCGCATGAAAGGGAGTTGATCGAAGATGGGCTGCAAGAACACGCGCTCGTTGCCATGCGGCAGCACCCATATGAGTTTTTTGCGGGTGTTGAGAAACAATACCTGATGCGCTTTATACGGTTTTGCCGGATGGGGAGTTTTACGATCTTGTGATTCGCTACCCTGGTATAGACCTGGTGTATTTCAATGGGCGTGAGCCAATCATAACCCGAAGTGACAGTCACCTTTACCCTAGAGGGTGCTTCGCAAAGGTGACTGTCACTTTAGAGGCTCTCGTTGACCGCAGTTCTCCGAAAACCTACCTCCTAGACCTGACACCACGCGGACAGTTGACTCGCCATCTCCACCGTCTGCACACTGACAAACCCCTCTCCCGTCTCCCCTAAAGGGGAGAAGCTTAATCCTTGCGCAACAAGCTCCCTTCCCATTTGGGAAGGGCGGGGGGATAGGTCGCTCTACTCAAACTTCGCCGCCCTGGTTGAAGCCAACACCACGTACGCGCGCTTTGAAAAGCAGGTGATCCGTATGGGCGTAAAGAAGCTGCCCAGGTATTTTGAGATGATCGGGGAATAACCTGTAGTAATACCCCGCGAATTTGTATCATCGGCGCTCATGCATCTATGACCCCGGAACTCTGCAACGCGAGCACTTCACGCTGATTGCCAACGGGTACATGTCAGCATGACCGATGTTATCCATAACCCAGGCGCGGACATGGATTCTCGATCAGCATGGTTCTCCGAAAACCTGTCAGGTCTTATTGTTTATTTGAAATATTTCAATTCTTCCAATCTGCGATGCGCCTCGCCAATTTCAGCGGGTGTAAAAAATGTATGAAACTTGGTGTTATCCCAAATCACGGCTTCCATTGACTCGTGAAGGATGCCTTTTTCATATAGTTCAAATAAGCCTGTCTGTGGCTCGGACTTTGCCAACAAGCGCCTGGCTGTTTCCACAGCGCCGTGCTCTTCCAGCATTTGCAGGAAATAGGTGGCGACATAACCGCGCTTGCGGGCGGCTTCGTATGTGCCACGTAATGCATCTTCAAATTCTGATTCAAGGCTCATGCTTTGCCCTCCACAATATCTCTCTCTTCTTTTGTCAACCCATACAAATCGTAGACTAACTCGTCAATGGTTCGTTCCAATTCTTTTGTGTCTGCCTGTGGGTTGGCGCGCTTGATTTGCATACCTGCTTCCTGCTAGTCAAAGAATTTTTTGCACTCGTTACAAAAGTACGTACCTAATTTATCTGCCATATTCATAACAAGTTTGAACTTTTTTGTTGAGCCAGCAATACACATCGTTCGCCCAATCAACCCGACCTGTACACTGGCAGTAGCGCCTGAACCGCAATGCGGACAGGATGGCAATTCGGCTTCCTCAAAGCGGCGGATCTGTGCTGTAATGCCGGGATACTGCTCTTCAAGACTTCTCGGTTTTGCGGGAACATTATCCGCTTCGGCTTTCTTTGGCGCGTGGTCTGACTTTTCCCAAAACTTCATCCAGCTTTTGACCCATTCCTCTTCTGTTCTGGTTTCTTTTGCATCCGGTTTAATACTCAATAGTATTCCGCGTACCCAATTTTTATAGGCTTGCAGGCTTCTATCCCCTCCCAGTGATAGAGTGAACCCTCTACCTGACAACTCGTTCCCAGCGCTATGTCCGCCTGCCGCTGCCTTCTTCTTATTCGGCTTGGTAGGTTTTGCCTTTTTCACGGACGGTTTCTTAACTGCTAATTTATTTTTCTTTTTATCAGTCATGATGTTTATGTGCCTTTCACGAACTTGATTTCATCAGGGAACCACCCAGGCAACTGACTCAATTTCCTCCTTCAGTGTGGGCTGCAATGTATATTTATCATACCCCTTAAGGAAGCCGCAATCGGAGCGGCGCATGGTTATATACGGAAGTGTCGATTCTTTAGCCTGCATACTCCAGACCTGATAGGTTCACCCTTATGGGTACACGTCATTGTTGCCTCTATTAACCATAACCCATGCGCGGATATGGATTCTCGTTGACCGCAGTTCTCCGAAAACCTACCTCCTAGACCTGACACCACGCGGACAGTTGACTCGCCATCTCCACCGTCTGCACACTGACAAACCCCTCTCCCGTCTCCCCTAAAGGGGAGAAGCTTAATCCTTGCGCAACAAGCTCCCTTCCCATTTGGGAAGGGCGGGGGGATAGGTCGCTCTACTCAAACTTCGCCGCCCTGGTTGAAGCCAACACCACGTACGCGCGCTTTGAAAAGCAGGTGATCCGTATGGGCGTAAAGAAGCTGCCCAGGTATTTTGAGATGATCGGGGAATAACCTGTAGTAATACCCCGCGAATTTGTATCATCGGCGCTCATGCATCTATGACCCCGGAACTCTGCAACGCGAGCACTTCACGCTGATTGCCAACGGGTACACGTCAGCATGACCGATGTTATCCATAACCCAAGCGCGGACATTGATTCTCGATCAGCGTGGTTCTCCGTAAAGCTGTTCCACAAGTCGAATGGGGAATGAAACAGATCGCATGATGCGGGAACGCTGAAATATAGCAAAGGGCATTGACTACCAAAGTAAAAGTGTTATAGTGTAATCACATTAAATCGGGTTTCGAACGAAATTTAGAAGCTGCAACCAGAGTTTCTTATAGGAAACCAAAACAGAGATGGGTAATTTATGCGAGACTCTTCCAAATCCCGATCCAGGGTAATTGCAATCATTGTAGTAGTAATAGGCTTTTGCATAATTGGATTCTACATATCTGTGAGTCGACTGAATACGACCCACCCAGTCGTGCCTTCTCCAACTCCCTTAGCAATCTTAAATCCGACAGGCATTGTGACTCAAGTATCGTTGCCCCCGTTTCCGTGGCCGGTACCGAAACCTTCTGCTTTGGAAGTTCTAACACTTGGATCATTAGGAAAACTGGCTGGTACAGGGGTTACCTTTCGTGATGTGGATGAAAGAATCTCCAGCGCGCTTGATGTCGTAGGGTATGATGATAAATCGTATTTCGGGGTTCCTGGCGGATTTGCCATCGTAACCCGGTTGGAGAAGATGGATGCCTATGGCTATCCCGATTATCGCTATCGTTGGGCGCCTGCACTGGCACCAATAAGTTTCACAGATTTTTCCCTAACCAACTATCTGGCAGCTCTTTTTGGAGCGCCCAAAGGTCAATACCGAGTCTTTGTCTTTGTTGTCTCCTCCGAGCCAGTGGTTCAATCGGGAACCCCGGTGGCACAAAGAGAAGCCCAAACATGGATCGTAGAAGGTGCGAACAAACTTCCGAGCCAAATGAAAGACTTGCCATATACTCGCGAACACACAACTACAGCCTATATTTATGAATTTGTTCAATCCGGGGTCGGTGGAGATGTGAGCTTCAATATTCCCAGCGATTTCACAGGCAGGACACATCTTAAACGGGCAGGACTTTGGGAGAATTTGAACGCGAACTGTTCAGGCAATTCAGGTACTATCGAGATTTGTCCAACTCCTGTAGCCATTTCTTTAGATGCGCTTGGAATTCCGGCTGGTTGGATGTCAGGCGGGTATAATCCATCGAATTATATAGATGTACATGCAGGCAATCATGATGAATGTCGTACAAGCGCAAATTGCCTTCGAATCACCTATAGAGTCGGAGGATCATGGGGAGGTATTCTGTGGTGGCCACTCAACTGTGGTACTACATCTGATCAATTTGCCTGGAAGAAGGCTCAGACAGGCATTTGCGGAATTAATGTACTTGATTCCGGTAACCTAATGGTTATAGATCGTCTGACATTTTGGGCTCGAGGCGATAAAGGCGGTGAGGTAATAGAATTCAAAGTTGGCGCTGGAACAATACCACCCAGCCCTGGTCGAGGATTAGGCAGAGTCACTCTCAAATCAGAGTGGGAACAATATCAAATACCATTAGACGGCATGGATTTAACAAATGCTATCGCTTTGTTTACATGGGTAGCATCGGATAGAGATAACTCGAATGGCGCGGTCTTCTATCTAAGTGAGATCCAGTTTGAGGGCGTGAAATAGGCAATGCCAACCCAACACAGCTTAAAAATAAAAAGCAGTTCAGATTTGGCAAAATCCAAACTGCTTTAGTGCAAATTTTTGGAATAGTGATAGTTCCCCACCTTGGAACAATTGAGCAATTGCGAGTTGTTGTAATTCGTGAATAAATACCGATTGAACGTTATTTCTTAGGTTCTTGCGTAAAAAAGATCCCCAAGAATACACTTACCACTCCTTGCAAGGGACTCAAGATCAATCCAGAGTCTTTAATAACATCCAATGGGGGGCGGGCAACCATGGGTTGTATCGCAAAGATCAGAGCCATGAAGATCAGGTAAAAAAGAGAGATCGCCAAAACTACTCTGTATGTTTTTCTTTCCACCTCTTTCGTGCTGCGCGTTCGCTTGCGGGCATTGTTTACCCAAACCCCTGTGACCAGAGAAACCGTGGGGATGATCGAAGGCAGGAGCCATGCAATCACATCCTGCCCCTTATCGCCGTAGTGCCCGAATAAGATCTGTAACCAAGCCACAAGCAGTAAGATTGCACCTCCAATGACCCATACAAGCATCAACTGCATTTGAGATGTTAGCATTGACACTTTCACGATTGTTTCGGCTTTCGTTCCCGTAGCACGAGACTGTTTTGAGTGATTTTCTTTACTTGGCATTTTTCCTTCTCTCTTATATTTTCTTCACTACCAACACTTCTTCGCCCAACATATCCGTTACCTTGACCGCGATGGTCGCGCCCTTTTTGGCTACAATTTTCATCATTGGTTCTTTCTCCATCACTCAAGCAAATGTGTGTGGCTTAGGAACAGGTCGGACAGTTTCAGAATCATCGCTGTCTGCTGGTTCTTCATCTGTATCAAAAGGTAGACTCAAATCTTCTTCAATTGTTGAATAAACATAAGAAAAAGGAGAATCCTTGATGATATTATTTGCCTTATTTCTTTCATCAGCAAGATACGATCCAACCTCTATTGTGGCAGGGATGCCCACTAATGGAAGCGCCCAGGTGAGAGGAATTGATGTGATTTTTGCTGCAATTGCACTTCCGATTGTTGCCCAAAGCGCTAACGAGTTAGGTTGAATAAGTGTTTTGAATGCTCCCCAAATCGTCGCGATTTTTGCGTCTTGCAGAATACTGGTGAGATCATGGACACCTCTTTCCAGTTTCTCTCCAAAAACTACCACCACCTGATTAATATCTGACACGCTTTGACAACTTCCTAGATTGTTATGAAATTCATCCAAAAATTCACGAAAGTGTAATAGTTCAGACCGTCGTCTATCTTTGAATTCAACAATATCAGCTAATGGAACATCATCTCGTGGTATAGGAAGAATACCGTGCATCCTTGTGGACAAGCAAGCAATACTTTTATTTCGTGATTTTGCTTTGAAAATCCAATTCTCGTAATTTGGATGATCTGTTCCGGGTACAGTCGCTTCAGCGTCGTCAAGCGCAAGATACTTGGCTAAGAGAGCCATATATAATAGAGCCGTATTACTCTCAACATGAATCCACTCATCGCGCTTATTATCTAGGCGCGCCAAATGCATTCCTTCAAGAAAGTAATCCAGCATTGCGTCAGTTATCTTATCCCTATGAATGCGTGATTCGAAACTCCGCTGGTTCGGGGGAGGCAAAATATTTTGGAACCCGGTTGATTGTAAGATGGTTTGCATTTCCTTTTCTAAATCACCAGCAAGCCGCCAAGTGTCTGGTCCGGCTAGTTTGTCAGGACTAATTGGTCTAAATTGTCCTACCGATTCCAGATATTTAATATCCTCAGAATATGGGATAAGAGCCCGATGCCCGCGCAGGCTTTGTGGAACAATTGAAGAAATTTCATCCCAATACAGAAGGGATTGACGAAGCCAAGTGCTTGTCGGAATCGAAATAGTTGGATAGTAGAGAATTGTCCTTTTTGTTTGCTTTATGTTTTCCATCATGTACTCTCCTCACACAGACTTCACCACCAGCACTTCTTCACCCAGCATATCCGTCACCTTGACCGCGATGGTCGCGCCCTTTTTCGCTTCCACGGCATACTTCCCTTCAACAAGATCATTCTTCTTCTCAGGGACATTTGCCAGCGTGATGTTGAAGACCTTGCCGTCATAAGCGGAATCGATCATAACGCTATCTACCATGGACCGCCAATCGCTGACTTGCGGACTGAAAAGCGGATTATCTTTGTTCTGTTGTTTCAGACGTTCAAGGATGGTGGGAGAGATAAAGTCGTCAATTGTGATTTCGACTTTATCACCGGCACGCTTGAAAGCGACCTTTGCCTTCGCAGGCTCATGTGTAAAGAAGCCGCCGTATTTGGGATCGGAGCGCAGTTCGATGACTTCGATCTTGTTGGGAATGTTGCCTTGCTTGCGGAGTTTGTTCCACTCCTCCAACCAGACTTCGACGGCGTATTCCTTGCCCAAGCCAACTAAAACAATATCGCGTTCTTCCTCGGGACGGTGATTGAGTTCCTTTTTTACCTCTTCCAAATCCAGCGCAGTGATGGGATGGTTGAACGGCACGATCTTGACTAACTTCCTGCCAAGTGTGCCATCGAAGTAGGCATCGGTTTTCGTGCGCGTCATGCCAAGATGCTCTACCGCCAGATTGAAGGCTTCGTTGTGTTGGATTTGCAGATCATAATCATTGACACGATAGACGGCAAAGCCTAACTGCGCCGGTGCAGGAGTTTCTTCTGCTTCCAAGCCAGGCAGGGCTTGCACTTTGCCTTTTGCACTCTCAGCCTGTTCTTGAATTACACCTTGCAAGCGTTTTAATGTAGTTTGAATGGCGCCTTTATTAATATCTGCGCCAATCCAGCGGCGACCTAACCTTTGGGCAACAGCGGCAGTTGTGCCTGAACCAAGAAAGCAATCAAGAACAATATCATTCTCATCTGAGGAAGCTGAAACTATTCTTTCAATAAGATTTTCTGGTTTTTGTGTTGGGTAATTCACATTTTCTTTTGACAAAGATTTGATATGCCCTGTATCAAGCCAAATATCATTTACTGGAAGTCCAGGACTTTCATCAAAGTATTTTCGAACATAAGGAACACCATTTGATGAATATTCGATAAGTCCTCTCTTTTCTAGTTCTTGCATTTTCTCAAATTTTTGGCTCCAATGTCTACCTGCAGGAGGCCACAAACCTTTCCACTGGTAGTGTGCTTTTGTTCCACGACGATCTCCAGGAGCACTGCAAACTACTAAACCATATTTTCTTCCATTTTCATCTACTTTGCTGAACCAAGAATCGACATATTCATCAGCATATTCAGAGTATTGAGGATTCCAGATGAAATCACCTGATTTACTATAGAACAAAATAGTATCATGCACAGGACCAAAGCCTATTGTCGATGAATGAACTCCAGACCGCTTCCATACAATTTCATTTCTGAAAGAATCTTGTCCAAAGACTTCATCCAAGACAGATCGAAGGTAGTAATCTTTTCTAGGATCGCAATGAATGTAAATAGAACCATCTTCCGATAAAAGTTCTTTTAAGAGCAATACTCTTTCATACATGAATTGCAAATAGGAGTCGTTTGTCCAAATGTCAGTATATTGGATTTGTTCTCCTAGTCCATAAGTCTCGCCTTCTAACTTGCCTGAGCTTTCTGCACCGCGCAAAATAACCTTCCGCACATAATCCGCCCCGCTATCGAAGGGCGGGTCAATGTAAATCAGTTTCACCTTGCCGCGAAAACCGTTGGCAAGCAAATATGCCAGCACGTCTTTGTTGTCACCGTGAAAGAGTAAGCCCATTTCGGTTTCAGATTTACGATTTTTGATTGACGATTGCGCGTGGAAAGTTTCGATGAGTTGGGCAGGGTAGGCGGTTGCACGGCGCAAAGGTTTCTTGCCCACCCAGGTCAGCATCGGGCGACCCTTGGCAGGTTTGATTTCCACGCGGGTTTCATTCTTTGGTTTCAGACCTGACAGGTCTTCTGTGCTACTCTGCTTGGCTTTGGCGCGTGCGGGGACAGCGGCTTTGGTTGGCTTTGCCGTCTTCGGAGACCTGTCAGGTCTTTTGGTTTTCGAGGAAGTCTTTTTTGTGTTCTTCATAGTATCTACAATCCTATTTCAATTGGGGTATCACTTTGAAAACCCAGTACAGGAATGCTCCTATTGTTATCAACCATTGTGTTGCAAAGATCAAATGATCAACTGGCCTCATATAGGTGTACCACGGTCCTCCACCGCCGCCGCCCTTTAACTTGCCAAGATCTTCCCACAAATTCAGCCAGAAGTCTCGCTTATGTGATTTATCTTCTTCAAGCCCTGACAATTTTCGTCTTAATATTTTCTTTTCGAGTTTTTCTGAGCGGGCAAAATACATTGCTTTGGCAATATGTCTAATAAAAAATTCTAACAAGCGCATAACAACATTGACCAATGCTGCGATGACTGCACCGGCTAATAATAGGTAAACCTCACGCTCCACGTTTCTTCTCCTGTAAGAAGGCTTGCGCTTCCAGCGTGTCTTTGGCACTAATATTTTCTGTGGAAGTGAAAATCATTTGATACTTCAACTTCTCAGCGTTCAAGCCTTCCCATTTGCGTGTCGCAATTGCCTTCGCGCCGTTCTCGCCATCGATCACATTCGCGCGTTCGCGCTCGGCTTTGATTTCCACGATCAAACATTTGCCATCCTTACGGCGCAGGACGAAATCGGGCGTGTAATTGTGCATTCGTCCATCCAGCCCGCGATATTCGAT
>JBDTWO010000019.1:0-39821 GCA_040006635.1 Chloroflexota bacterium | reverse complement strand
AGTTCCAGCACATCCCCGCGCCGTTTGTTCGGCGGACGAAATTATACCGTAAGGTATGCATCTTGCGGAAATTTTGTGGATTTTGAGCCATAAAATTTGGGGCCTTACTTACTCTATGAACGGAGGCTTGAAGTCGCTAAACTGATGACAAACGACACATGACTTTAGATTGGAATGTCTGTATAGTATGAATAAACTGGCAAATTTTACGAGGAGTATTTTCATATGTGCAAAAGGATCATCGTTAATAGCGGGGTGGGGCAAAACTGGCGCGAAGTGGAATTGGAAGTTGGTAAAGAACACCTGGTTCTGCCTGTGAATCCACGCAAGACAAAAAATCGCGATAGGAAATGTGTGATCTTAGATTTTGTTCCCGTTTCCGAATCTCGCCCACAAGCTACTGTGGCAAAAGTGAGATATTTAGACACCAATCGGGTAGGCACGGCAGAACTCAGCGATTTAGTCCCTGCTTTCTATTGCTAGATCGGGCAGTGTTCGTAAAGCCTCGACTTGCCAAATCCAATATTAGAGTTCATCGGAAATTAAATCGGGACGCTGATTCACGCAGAAAACGCAGATTTTTCTTTTTGAATCAGCGAAAGTCAGCGTTTGTCAGCGTCCAAAAATCGGCTCTTTAGTTGTTACCGATAAAGTCTATTAAAATACGAAATGCCCTGCCCGAGATGGCGGGGCATTCGTGTATTGCCATATTGATCAATCTCAGATTGACGATTTTCGATTGACGTGTATAATCCCGCACTTGACACCCTAAACTTGGAGCATTGAATTGAGCCGCGTGATCAACCCCGAGAGTGCTGGAAAAGACCGCACCCGATTAACCAAAGCCATTGTATTGGCTGTCCGTGAACTGGCAAAACAAAAAGAAGTAAACAATGATGCGAAAGACCTGGCTGCCTTTATCGCGCTGGCATTGAAGACCATCTCAGAGGGGATCGATGCCTCGGTGGCGGCGTGGGAGAAACGTGACTATTGGGTCAAAGCGGACAAATTCCGCATGGAGTGGATGTGGTCGGGTCTGTACGCCGATAAGATGAAGGTGGCGATCTTCACCGATGACTGGGGCACGATTGCGATGCTCATGCCACAGATCGCCATGAAGTTCAGCAAGATCGAGGTCTCTGATAATCACCGCTTGGGTAAGCCGTGGGTGGGGGCTTATCAGCAGTTGACAAGCATAGACTTTCGCACAAAATAAACTGTTGGCGTAACTCTAAAAGTATTAACACTTTAAGCGGGAAAATTGATTCTTTTCTAACCCTTGATGATGGCACTAAGCTAATCGACATTAGGGCATTAACCCTGTATAACACCATTAATCGGACAATTTTGGTTTAATTTAGGCAACCGAAATTGTTTGGTTAATTGCCCAACCCAAAGGAGAATGTCATGAAGAAAATTTTGTCTGCTTTTATTGTGTTGTTGATTCTGGCCGTGCCTCTCACCGCTTGTGGAGGTGGGGGTCCATCCAACAAGCTGAACCTAACCATGACCGAGTTCAAGTATGACCCAATGGATAACACTGTCGTGGCTGGGCAAGAGGTGACCCTCAAGCTCAAAAATGATGGCGCAGTGTTGCATGAGTATGTCATCATGAAATTTGGTCTATCGGCTGGTGAAGATTTTGGTCCTGAAGATGAAGACAATATCTATTGGGAAGTTGAAGTGGACCCGGGCAAATCTACAACAGTTACTTTTACCGCCCCATCTGAGCCCGGTGACTATGAAATCGTTTGTGGTACTGAAGGGCATCTGGTAGCAGGCATGAAAGGCAAGTTGACCGTTGTAGCTGCGCCGTAGCTTTCAATAGAATTTATAATTGTATATTTTATCTGGCTATGGACTGAGAGATTCTTAATCCATAGCCAGATAAGATAATAGTCCGGTAGGATTAGGTCATTCCCACCGAACACAGAGTAAGGAGATGCAACCATGGCTACTGATCGTGTGCTTAGGTCTCTTAATTTTCTGCATAGAATTGTAGAAGCCGGTGAAAAGGGGTATGCGGTATCGGCTTCGAACGTGAATAATCAGGGGTTGAAAATTCTTCTCAAATCATATGCCCAGCAGCGCGCCAGATATAAATCCGAAATCCAGTCTGAAATTCAACGTCTTGGCGGTGAAGTTAATGCCAGGAACAGTATTCGAGGCGTTCTACATCGAGGGCGAATTGATATCTTTGCCGCGCTGACCATCGGGAACAAAGAACGCGAAGGTGTTGTTTTGAAGGAAATTTTGATCGGCGAAAAGATTGCTCTGCGGACTTATCAAACGATTCTGAAAAACGATCTATCCGCTGAAACCCGTGAAATGATTAAGCGACAATATGATGAGGCTACAAAGGTCGTTGAGCAAATTCAGTTAATGCGCGGTGTTAAAGGGCGGCAACAAATCATCCAATTGTTTGATGAAGAAGCCGATGTTGAACTTGCGATGCAGGAATTGAAAAACGCTGAAGTTGAATTGGAAACAGTTCATAAAATTTCGATTGACGAATCAATCGAATTATATAGCGATATAGGTACTACGGTTTTTGAGACCAGCTTCTCTGGAGCTGTGGGTGGCGGCCTGTGGGGAAGTCTGATTGGCGCAATCGCAGGTTTCAGCGCCGGTGAGGCCACGGCTATCGTCGAAGGTACGGGTTTTGTTGTGGATATTTGGGCGCTCATTGCAGTGGCAGGTTTATTGGCAGGGGCGCTGATTGGAGGTATTCTGGGATATGCCATTGGAATTGGAATAGCAGAAGAGGATTCCTATTTATACGACCAAAGTGTAATACACGGAAAAATTATCGTTCTGGCAACGGCAAAAAAACCGGATACTGTCGTGACAAGCCAGATCATGACTCGGGTTTATAGTACTCAAAGGATGTCTGCACAGGCAACAGCTGACTGATCTACTTGAGGTAATTACAACCTAAAAGGTCTACCAATGATCATTGGTAGACCTTTTATTTTAGGAGGCTAACTCCCTATTGGTCAGTACGCCGATAAGATGAGAGCGGCGATCTTTCTGATAGGTCACTTTTATATAAGCGACTCGAAATCGAATTCTATAAATGGCAGACCTTGTTCGATGCGGAATTTGCGGTTACGCATAAAGCTGGCGATCCACATGTGACCGCTGTGGGTGACGTCAAAGCCAGGGATCTGTTGGAAGCTTTCGAGGGACCAGTGTTCGACGCCGTTGATGTTGAAATCGCGATGGACGATGGCGTACAATTCGAGTTCGCGCAGTTTGAGGAAAGCCGGGATCTCTTTCAGCCAAAGCGGGGACAAGGTATAGGCTTGGCGATAACCGTGTAGAAAATGGGTCAGAAATTCGTGCGTGAATGAAGCGGCGTCGGGGAATCCAAGTTCTTCAGCATCCATTGAGATATAGAAAAGCACGATGGCGATATCATTGATGAACCAGCTGTAGGCACAATCGTCAAAGTCGAAGAGGGTCAGGGTGTCGTCTGTGTCTATAAAGAAATTGTTTTGATGAGCATCCTGGTGGATAAGCCCATAAGAGGTTCGATCTTTGGGCAGGGCATGGATATGCTCAAGCAGAGACCGATATCGTTGATGTGCAATGAGTTCAGATCCTGGCAAATATCCCTTAATGAATTGCAGGCTGGCTGACTCCCACTCCGGACGCCGCCAGGCAGGGCTGGGTTGATAGTCCACAGCGAGTGCGTGCATCTGACCAAGAAGCCTGCCGTAATTTTCATAGCGCGTGGATGTCCGCCCGGCGTCCCAGGGTTTTTGACCTTGCGCCTTCACAAATGCCGTGACGAGGAATTGTCCATCCTGACCATCATCAATTGTTTCAATGAGTTTTCCGTTTTGCGATGGGATCGCCCGCGCCACAGAGACGCCGCCGCGCGCCAGGTAGTTTATCCAATCCACTTCGCCTTGAATAAGCGCTGCGCTCCTGCGAAAGCTATGACCGATGCGCAGAATATAACCCATGCCCTCCCGCTCGAATTCGTAGATGAAGCTCTCGAAGGTGTTGATAGGTTGTATCTTATCTTGTGCAATGCCATAGCGCTGCATAGACTCTTGTAAGATAGCGTCGTTATAGCGGGCGGTGATATGTTGATCCATAAAGCTTATGCTACTCGATTGTGTGTGAATCGGAAAGTGGGTCCTATTAGAAAAAATCCCCGAAGCGATTTCGGAGACTTTTTTTCACATAAGCTGAGACAACTTGATAAAACCAAAATACTGCAAGCCGTCCAGCACACCGCGTGCCGCGGGATAGGGACTGTGATAATGCCAGCGCTGACGGGCAAGGGACTTGAGTTCAGCGAGTGCATTGACAGGGACAATCCCCTTGTAATCAGATTCAAACAACTGACGGTCGTTACCTGAATCTCCGGCGACCACGACTTGTTCGGGAGATAGTCCCAGTTGGTTTTGTAAAAAGCGGGCGGCGTTGCCTTTGCCCAGTGTGCTCGGCAGCACGTCGATGTAAGTATCATAGCTGGCTTGAATGTAGACTTGATCGAGCTGGGCAAGCCGTTCATGAAACGCACGCAGAGACTCGGGGCGGGCATCCCAGTAGAAACCCGCTTGATAACTGGGTTGACCTTTATCAAATTCCTGGGGGCGAATCCCCTCACCAAGCCCGAGTCGATAGATCTCAGCCAGGTCCCAAGCTTGCGAGACCTGCGCATGGTATGCACGCCCAATGCGGTTGGACGGATCATCCAAATCTATGATCTCGGTGCCGACATTGCCACAGATAAAGCGCGGATGCGGCAGCCGTCCCTGCTCAATGAGTTCAAGCACTGACCTGGGATAACGCCCGGTGATATATGCCAACGTGAAATTACTGGCGTGTTGGTTAACGAATTGGTGAAGCAAGGCTTCGCCGGTTTCGTCGCCGAGCAGGGTACCGTCAATATCGGCAGCGAGCAGGAAGTGGGTGGGTTGTGAATTTGTCATCACCTAATAATTCTCTCAAGTGTGAAAATATCTCTTCACGGGTAGCACGTTTTTCTGCACTTATAGTCCAACTGTTTTCTTGTATGTCGTATATCAAGCATACAAGAAAACACGCATACATGCAAGTTGATGAAGGTCACCAAAACGAAACGTCCCGAAGGTTTTGAACCTTCGGGACGTTGTTCACATTCTCAATGCTCAGCGGACAATGCTTGTGAGATGCTTTTCTGTTTTGTTCAGCAACTCGATCATCATCTCGCGGATGTGGCTGTTGAGGTAGTGATGCTCCAGCGTGGACAAGGGCAGGAAGCGCGCGCCTGCGACCACGTGGATGCAGCTCGATGAACCGCAGAGACAGATGAACGGCGCGTCCATTTCCCATTCGGTGGCGGGATAGAAGAAGGAAAGTTCTTCGCCCTTCTCGATATCTTTGCAGGCATACATCAGCAGGTTCTCGGTGTCGAGGATCGTATTGGGATCACAGGAGTGATTCAATGCGGCGAGCTTGCCGACATCGGTGTGTTTGTCCTGTCCGATCTGGACGGTAAAGCGATTTGCCTTGTTGACCACTTTCTCAGTGGGGATTTCACAGATCAATTCTCCCTTTGCGTACGCGCGCTTGGAAACCAAACTTCTAAATTTGTTTTCAGTCTTGATTGTTAGCGTATCCATTCCAGTCATTTCAAATTCCTTTCGTTGATTCTAAATTTATTTTTTATTTAATATCATGTTGAATCACTTTACAACAACATGATTGTTATTAGTATAACGATAATAAATTTAATTACAAGTGTTTTAGGGTTGATTTGAAAAACTTTAAGCTTAAAATTTTTATGGCATCAAGATAATGAAAGATGATGTATAAAATATTTTAACCACGAAGACACGAAGACACTGAGAGAAAAAATAAAAAAACTCCGTGTCTCTGTGTCTCCGTGGTTAGATATAGGCTTATTCTTCCTGAAGCCGAACGCGCTTTGCTTTTTGGATGCGATTGGCTTGATGCAAAAGTATTCTTGCGAACCACAAGCGCCAGCGGAGTTGAGTCCATGTGCGCCAGGCGGTGTGTGAGTCTTGTTTTTGGACCTGTGTGTCAATGAATAAGGCTGAGTCGTATAAGTCAGTTAATGTGGATGTATTACTTTTTAAACTCGCAAGCACTTTTTTGAAGCGCGATTGCTCATCCAGTTCAGCAAGTTTGTAGATCAATTTGTTTGCGAACTCGTGCGATGTCTCGGCGCGAGTTCGTATGCCTGCGAAGGGACGACCGGCGCGGTAGAACTTGCGGTAGATCCGTTCGATGGCGAGGGCGGGAGTCATTCGCAGATACCACCAACGTTCGATCACGGTGAAATAGAACAAGAACAGAGCAAGCGCGATGAGCAATGGCGTCAGAATGTAAGCAACTTTTTCGAGACGAAAACGCGTCAACAGCTTTAAGGCGGTAGAGTCTTCTTTTTGTGGTGCAGTGGTCTCGTCCGTTTCCTTGCGCACGATCTCAGGGATTGAGCCGGTCGGTTCGAATTCCACCCAGCCGATGCCGGTGAAATAGACTTCCGCCCACGAATGCGCGTTCAGTTCGCGGATCACGTATTGGGCATTCGGCGCATCATACGCGCCCGGTGAATAACCAGAGACAAAACGCGCCGGGACGCCCACAGCGCGTGCCAGTACGACCATCGCCGTGGCGTAATAATCGCAGTAGCCTTTCTTGAGATCGAACAGGAAATAATCCGCTACATCCTGATCGGGTGGCGGGGCAGGGACTTCAAGATCGTACGGATAATTTGCCCGCAAATACACTTCTATCGCTTTGGCTTTATCGTACGGATTCGATTTTCCTTTGGTGATATCTTCTGCGAGTCTGCGAACGCGCGCCGGAACTTCACGCGGCAGGACGAAATAGCGATCCAGAATATCTTGTGGGTATGTATCGGATGCCGAGCGCAAGGCGGATATGGTCACATCGGGGATGTATGACTCAGCCTTGTAAGCAGTGGCATTGGTCGTGGCGGCGAACATGTCAGCTTGGAGCAATGCCGCTTGATCAGCGAACAGGTCCGATTGCGGTCTGAGGCGCCAGTCCACAGTCAGAGGCACATCGGCGCTGAACAAAGTCCCGCTCCAAAATAATTTTCCTTCCGGCTGTGCGAGTTCCACATCCAGATGCACGGCTTTGTAGTTGTTGAGCAAGCCGGGGATGAGCGGCGTGTTCGCTGAAAAATTTTGCGGCGGTGCCGAACTTGTGACCCAACCCGCGCCCATGTATTCATCATAGATCGTACTACGCCAATAATAGCGCGGCACAACTGCTATGAAAGTTGGGTTGGCGATCGGCGGAAGTTCTCCAGTGCGGATCGTCATCACGATCTCTTCTGAAAGTGCATTCCCGCCGGTCAACAAATGATCGCGCGGCAGAGTCGGTTTTTGCGCCGCAACATTTTTCGCCGGGACGACTTGTTGTTGAACACCCAGCACTTCTGCCGCTTCACTTTTGGATGAATTGTGTTCGCGCAAATAATCGCGGACATCGCGCCATGAGATCGAAGGTGTCACAAACGCGATCATGCAGAAGCCGACTGTCAGCATGAGCACCGCCTGCGTGTTGTCGTAGCGGATGCTGTCTGAATAATCCACCTTGTGGCTTTCCCATTGATACGTGTGGTTCTTGTAATTCCACACGCCCATCAACAACAACATCATGAACACCAATGCCCAGATCGTCTCCACTTTAAATGCGCTGTATGAAGTTACCAGCGCCAGCACAATGATCGCAGGCATGAGCGCCGTCACCGCATTGCGCCGCGCTGTGAACCAACCCATCCACGCGGCGATCAGCCACAGGATCAACAACCAAACCAGATTGCGGACGAGCGCGTCGTTCACATTTACATTGCGATTGAAACCGTTCAGCCAGACTTGCAAGCGGTCTGCCAACGCGCTGGATGCTGCAACGATCGGCGTCCATGCTTCAGTGATGGCGGTCGTATCGATATTTGTTTTGGATCGGAGCGCCGGAATGATCTGTGGGACAAGGGCTGTGATGGATCGAAGCAACGCGAGCAATGGATCGGCGAGTCGTGCGCCGAGAATCCACACGCCTGCGACGCCCAACGCCACGATCCCAACCGACGCTGGAATCGGTTTCGATTTTAATTTTCCTGATCCCAAGCCGATCAACGCCGCGATGACACAAACATAGAAGAAATACTTCGTATCCGTGCCACGCAAGGACGAGCCCACACCATACGTGAAGATCTGCAATGCAAGCGCGACGAGGATCAACCCGATGGCTTCTGCTGAAAACAACCTGCGTGCAATGCGGATGATCATTTGAGACTCCGCCAATCGTCAACAGGTTGGTTCACTGCATGAGCTTTGCCGGTGGCGGAAATGCGCCATTCCCATTCACCTTCGTGACCGGGTCGAATCTGGCGCGCATCCAATACGTCTTTCGAAATGACATGACACGGCACACCGATGAGTTGCAGCGCATCTTCCAGTGCTTTGGTTTGCGAAGCGCCGCCATATGATTTTGGTTCCAGCAGAAACACGGTTGGCATTACACCACGCCACATCAACGGCAAAATGGATTGAGTCCAATCGGCGTTGGGATTCGATGTGATGATTAACAAACTACTGCGACTGCCCAGCGTTTGTCCGATGCGCTGTAGGTAATCTTTGAGATCGAGTTCAGATGTGGATGCAACTGCCAGTGCTTTGAGTAAGGTCTTCTGTTGATATTCATTGCGGCGCGGCACGATAAAGGTCGGCTCGTTGCCGTTGATCGCCAATCCAACAGGATGTTCCTCTTTGAGTCCCTGTGAGGCAAGCGATGAAGCGAGAATAACGCTGTGCTCTTCGGTCGAGTCCCAGCCTGTGCCGAGTTGTTGATTCTTATCGAGATCGAGCAGAACCCACCAATCGCCTGCGGGTGTCCCTTCGAATTGGCGGACATAAAATTTATTCTGCTTGGCTGTGCTCTTCCAATGGATCCAACGCATCGGGTCACTCGGAACCATCTCGCGCGTATGCGACGCGTTGATCGTCTCTTCCAATGAACGTGGATTGGTTTTCCCTTCGCCCGCCCAACCGCTTGAAAGAATGCGGAACCTGGGCAATGCTACCACTGGCGGCATGACAGCCAGCATGGATGAATTGGTATCTTCTAATGTTAGTGTGTAAATACCCAGCGGGTCGCCTGTTTCAAGTGTCGTGCCTCCCAGTGTGTAAATTCCACGCCGTGTGCATTGACTGAGAATTTTCCATTGCGTTGTGCTTGAACCTTCCACGCCCGTAGCAACGGAAGCATGATGATCTGGCAATGTGGAATGGTCTTGTACGGTGACAGATGTAGCCGGCAGTGTAAATTGATTGTTCAAGGTGAAGCGTTCTTCGAGTCGATCCCCGACTTGCGCCCAGCCGTAACGTATCTCGCGTTCAAAGGTCAACTGACGGGCAAGTCCGCGCACCCACCACCAGCAAAACAACCACGTGCCCCCGATCGCGATCAACAAAATGACCCACACGCGGGATGGGTCCACGATTTGCATGATGAATGCAAGTGCGCCGATGACAGGAAGTATTTTCGCATTCAATCGTAAGGTCGATTTCATGGTTTGATTATATTACTGTATTTCGGCATTCAAGCCGCATGGGATTCAGAAGCTTGGAGTTCAGAAGTCCTGCTTCTGAAATACTACGATCTAGTTCTGACAATACGCTCTCTCGTAGGTCACGCTTAAAGCGTGACTGTCACGTTACAAACGCGACCTACTCTGCTGATATCTGACCTCCCCTAACGACTAGGCACACAACCACCCATCCTCCCGATGTGTAGGATTTTTATATAAGCTACACTGTTGAAGCTAGGTTCATATTATCTGTTGTGTTATAAGGAGAAAACAATGACTAACCCTATTACTGATTTTTCAAAAGGATTGACCGACGCTGTCGAAAAAGGCGGTGCCAGCACGATCCTCGTCGATGCGCGCAAGCGTTATCCCGCCAGCGGCATTGCCTACGCTGAAGACCTCGTCCTCACTGCGGATCATGTTGTAACGCGTGATGAAGATATCAAAGTCCTGTTGCCCGATGGCAAGAGTCTCACTGCCACCGTTGCCGGTCGTGACCCCGGTTCTGACCTTGCGTTATTGCGACTCGCCGAAAAAGTTTTGACTCCCGCCAAGACCTCGAGCGATGTCAAGGTGGGTCAACTTGTCTTGGCATTGGGACGCCCGAATAGCGCAGGCATGCAAGCCTCATGGGGCATTGTCACTGCGGTTGCTGGACCCGCCCGTACCCATCGCGGCGGCTTGCTCGATGAATATATTCAAACTGAAACCACACCTTATCCCGGCTTCTCCGGTGGTCCGCTTGTCAACACCGAAGGTGAAGTATTGGGGCTCAATACGTCTGGTCTCACACGTGGTTCCTCGCTGACGATTCCGGTCAAAGGTGCGTGGCGCATTGCAGATGCACTTGCCAAGCACGGCTCGGTCAAGCGCGGCTATCTGGGTGTCCGTACGCAACCCGTTGAAATCCCTGAAGGTGCGCTCAAGCGTGAGCAGTCCACTGGTTTGTTGGTGGTGTGGCTCGAAGAGAATGGGCCTGCACAAACTGGCGGTCTGTTCGTGGGCGACACATTGGTTGCGATCGGCGGTCAACCCGTCAGCGACCCCGATGATCTTTTCTCCGCGCTTAACAGCGATACCGTTGGCAAAGCTGTTGCGGTCGAAGTCTTGCGTGGCGGCAAACCTGAAACAGTCCAAGTGACGGTAGGCGAACGCAAGTGATTCGTGTTTTGCTGAATGTCTCGTCACCAGCATTGCGCGCAGGCTTGCGTGCCTTACTTTCATCGGACAAAACGATCAGAGTGGTGAATGACTCATTGGATGAACAAAACGAAGCGGACGTGATCATCACGTCCGCTTCACCCGCTGCTTTCCTTAATAACGAAACTGATTCAGCGTTATCAGCTGGGATTCTGCTCCTTAGCGATGACCAGCTCAACGTCGAGGAAATGAGGCGTTCATTTCGCGTGTGGGGAGTCCTGCCGACGGAAGCATCCGCTGAAGAATTGAATGCCGCGATCCATGCCTTGTCCCAGGGCTTGATCGTTGGTACGCCGGCCTTGTTATTCGAATCAGAAAGCGAACCCTTGGAACGCGGTCCGCTCACGGAAAGAGAAACTGAAGTGTTGGGGCTATTATCAAAAGGCTTGGCAAACAAACAGATCGCTGTGGCATTGGGGATTAGCGAACACACGGTGAAATTTCATGTCTCATCGATTTACACAAAATTAAACGTGACCAATCGCACCGAAGCCGTGCGCGCTGGTCTGCGTGGCGGGTGGGTGGCGTTATAAACTTTGGGTGAACGGCGGGGCACTTCTTCACAGTATCCACACAATTTACACAATATTATTTACACCTACAACTGGCTTGGGTGGTATGCTCTGCTCAGTAAATCAGAAGGAGCATGATTATGACAGACTCTAAAGCCAAGTCGCCTCGCAGGCGCATGTACATTATCGGGGGAATACTGCTTGTTGTAATTGCAATCGTAGTAGTGCTAATGAATCGCCAAACCACCACCCGTAATTCAAATGCAACCACCCGCACAGCAAAGGTTTCCAGTGTGACTGTAACTGACACCATCCAAACCAGCGGCACGTTGAATGCGGTCCAATCAGCCAGCCTAAATTGGAAAACCAGCGGGGCGATTGAAAAAGTAAATGTAAAAATTGGCGACCATGTTCAAAAAGGTGACGTGTTGTTGAGTTTGCAAGCAGCCAGTGCAAGTTCAAATATCATTTCAGCCCAGTCAGATCTTGTGAGTGCCAAGACTAATTTGAACGACGTCTTACATTCAAACCTGGCTTTGGCGCAAGCCGAAACGGACCTGGCTGCCGCCAAGCAAGCAGTTGAGGATGCCCAGAAAAATGTCACCAAGTTGGATTATCGACGTGCTTCAGATGATTTGATTAACCAAACCGAGTCTGAAATTATTCTGGCGAAACAGCAAGTGTCCAGGGCCGAGAGTGCCTTCAACCTCCTGAAGGGCCGCCCAAATGGTGACGCTGGAAAAGCACAGGCTGAATTAAATCTGGTGAATGCCCGTCTAAACCGTGATAATAAAATTGCCACCCTGGCTTGGTATCTGGGTACGCCCAGCGATATTGATGCCGCCAAATATCGAGCAGCATTCGATGTTGCTCAGGCTCAAGAGGCAAATGCCCAGCGTGAGGTGGATCGTCTGAAGAATGGTCCCACCGCAGAAGATATCGCTGCAGCTCAAGCGAAAGTGGATGCTGCTCAGGCAACCGTCAACTCTTTATACGTTATCGCCCCGTTTGATGGCGACATTATTGCTGTATATAACCAGCCTAATGATTTGGTGGATTCAAGCACACTGGCAGTCATCGTCGCGAATACGAAGACCTATACTGTCGATGCAAAAGTGGATGAGACCGATATCACCAAGCTTATCGTTGGGCAGCCTGTCGAAGTCAAGCTGGATGCGCTGCCGACCCTGAAATTAACCGGAAAAGTGGAATCCATCAGCCTGTTCGGGCAGAGCGTATCAGGCATCGTCAAATACGATATTTTTGTTTCCGTCGAATCAAAGGACACACTTTTACCTTTAGGTTCTACAGCCAATCTCACGATCCAGGTCAGCGCTCCCACCCAAATGTTGGCGGTTCCCATTACTGCAGTATATACAGATGCTAAGGGCGAATATATTCTACGAGTTGGGATTGGAAGTAACCAGCAAAGAGTCGATATTCAATCCGGCGACATCGTTGGGAGTCTGGTGGCAGTTACAGGTGATTTGAAAGAAGGTGATCGCATTCTTCTTACCCAAACCAACGCAACAACCAGCAATTCATCTACTTCTGGCGGCAATACCACGCGACCAAGGGGCGGATTTTTTGGTCCCTAATACCTTCAGCAAGTCTGCGTAGTAGAAAGTAGAGATGCTTATTATGAATATTATACAAACCCAGGCTCTAACCAAAAAATTCCAGATCGGAGAAAGCACCGTCAATGCTTTGAACGGTGTGGATCTTGTCATTAATAAGGGTGAAATGGCAGCCATCATGGGACCATCCGGTTCCGGGAAGACAACCCTTATGTCCATTCTGGGCTGTCTGGACGGACCTTCGAGCGGTACCTATACTCTGGATGACATTGCGGTTGAAAGCATGACCGATGATGAACTTTCGCAGATCCGAAACCGCAAGATCGGATTTGTCTTTCAACAATTCAATCTGCTTGCACGTACCAGCGCTCTGGAAAATGTGATGCTTCCGTTAACGTACACCAGTACGAACGCCAGAACCCATTCTGCGAAAGCGCGTGCAGCCCTCGAAAAAGTTGGTCTTGGCGACCGCGTTGACCATCATCCCAATGAATTGTCAGGTGGTGAGCAACAGCGCGTGGCGATTGCGCGTGCGCTTGTCAATGACCCCGCCATTTTGCTCGCTGATGAACCGACCGGCAATCTGGATACGAAAACCGGCGCAAGTATCATGGATACTCTTCAGCATTTACATAAAGATATGGGTCAGACGATCATCTTCGTAACGCACGACCTGTTCATTGCGCGTCACACTGAGCGCATTATCCGCATCACGGATGGACAGATCACTTCGGATGAAGTCAATAAAAACCCTGTCAAAGCCGGCACGCCCCGCCCCGAGGAAAAATAGCATGATCAATATCAATCGAACTTTTCTGGTGGGTTTGCGTGCCTTGGCGGCAAACAAACTTCGTTCCGCCTTGACGATCCTAGGCATTGTGATCGGTGTTGCCGCCGTGGTTTCGCTGGTTGCCATTGGCAATGGTGCGACGAGCGACATTACCAGCCGGATCGAAGGCATTGGCACCAACCTCGTGACCGTCTCGCCCGCCCGCTTCCAACCTGGACGTGGAGCTGCTGTACAAACTACGCGCCTTTACTACTCTGACTACGAAACGATCGCCGCCACCGGCGAATATATCAGCAAGATCGTCCCGGTCTATCAATCCAACCTGACGATCAAGCATGCCGATAAAAGTTTTCAGGTCGCTGTGGCAGGCGTGACTCCCGATTTTGCTTCGGTTGAAGCGTACACAATTGGCTTGGGACGTTTCTTGATCCAGAGTGATTTAACTTCCGTCAAACGTGTGGCAGTTCTCGGTTCCCAAACCGCTTCTGATCTTTTTGGGCAGCAGACAGCCGTTGGACAAGAGATTACGATCGATGGGATTACCTTTCAAGTGGTGGGTGTTCTCCAATCCAAAGGCTCAGCCGGATTCGGAAATGTGGATGATATCCTGTTGATCCCATTGGAGACGATGTATACCAAGCTGGCTGGTTCAGCCGCCCTGGATGGCGGTCAGCGGACACTGAGTAATATCGCCATCTCCGCCAACAGCCCGGATATCGTCAACGATCTGATCGCGCAGATCGAATTTATCTTGCGCCATTTACACAAGATCCCTGCGGCAACTGAATTGCCGTTTTCGATATCCAGTCAGACGAATTTTCTAAACACCCTCAGCAGTGTAACGCAAACCCTGACGATCTTCCTGGGAGCGATTGCAGCCATCTCCTTGTTTGTGGGCGGTATTGGGATCATGAATATCATGCTGGTCTCTGTGACCGAACGCACGCGTGAGATCGGCCTGCGGAAAGCCGTTGGTGCCCGCAAGTTGGATATCCTCGTCCAGTTCTTAGGCGAAACCATTACCCTGACCACGATCGGTGGTGTGATCGGAATTGCGCTGGGTGCGTTGGTCGCGTTCGTTGTTTCAGCGACCGGCTTGATCACTGCCAGAGTTTCCATGGGCTCTGTGCTCATGGCATTTTCCTTCGCAGTAGCGATCGGCGTGTTTTTTGGTTTGTATCCCGCCTATCGTGCAGCCGGTCTGCGCCCCATGGAAGCCTTACGATACGAGTGATTCCACCTATAAATACAAAACAAAACTAAAGTAGCGCGAGACTTATCTCGCGCTACTTTAGTTTTGTGCAATTTCAAAACATCGCCAATTGACTTGCCGGCCGCCGACCATCCAGCAGTAGGAATGGCGCGGCGCGGGCGACAACGACGCCCAATTTGCGAAGAGCAGCCAAATCACGCAATTTGTTGGTTCGACGCGCTTGAATAATTGTATCGGCATGTTTAGGTCCAATACCCGGAATGCGCAGTAGTTCAAGCCGACCGGCTTTGTTGATCTCGAGCGGTTTCCCTTTCAAGTTTTGTTGTGCCCATGCCAACTTGGGATCCGTGGGAAGGGGCAGGTTCCCGTTTTGTAGAAACGGCATTTCTTCCAGATCAAATCCATAATCACGCAACAGGAACGAGGCTTGATATAAACGATGCTCGCGCATGGGGTCAACTGCGGTTTTATTTTCCATCGGTGTATCGCGGATGGGATGAAACGCAGAGAAGTAGGCACGCTTGAGTCGCACGTTCTTCATCAACCAATCGGTTGTCGTTAGTAATTCCAGATCACTTTCATCGGCGCCACCCGCCACGAATTGTGTCACAGTGGAAGGGTATTTTCCGTTCCAGAATTTATAAGCAGGTTGCGAACGGCGGATCTCCTCCACCCACCGCAAGGGGCGCAGCAGTTCTTCCAGAAAAACTTTATGCGGGGCAAGCTTGGCAAGTCGTTCGGTGTTCGGTGCTTCCAAATTGACCGAGACCCGGTCAGCAAGCTGCATGGCGCGTTCGACCTGTCCGCGTTCTGCGCCGGGCATGATCTTGAGATGCATGTATCCGCGAAAGCCCAATTTCTTGCGGAGAATTTCTGCGGTATCCAGAATCTTATTTTGGGTATTGGCTCCACCTGCCGCGATGCCTGAACTGAGAAAGATTCCCTCAGCAGCTTTGGCATTGTTCAACTTCATGAATAACTCGGCAAACTCCTGCGGCTTGAACGTGGCACGGCGGAAGTCACGTCCCGCACGGAAGGGACAATAGAAGCAGTCCCGTTCGCAGGCGGAGGAGAGCAGAGTCTTCAATAATTTGATCTGTTTGCCATTGGGGAGTTGTGCCGGATGAACGAACGCGGCTCTCTGTTCTTTCGGTGTGAAGCAACCAGGTCGAGCATGGGTCTGAGTGTCAGCGAGACCTGTAGACGAAGGCCGCGATTCCTCGGCGTGCTCAAGTTCCATTTGGCTTGAAAGTTCTACGAGAGTATCAATGGCGTTCACGCCCTTGATTATAGAACAAATATTCTAAATAAACAAGTTAAAGGATTCTTAGTTTGTGAACTTGGACTACTGGAAGACAGTTCTCTAATCGACACAATTTACACATAAGTTTTTCAGTTAGCTGTTATTTTGAATTTGTATACTTCATGAAAAGTGACGGAGGTCCAAATGAAAAAATCTATGATGGCTTTGTTAGCTGCAATACTTATGACGACTTGTGTCGGCATTTCGATATTCATGATCGGGGGAGCGGCACTACTTAACAAGACTGGCGTTCCCGTTTCGAATGTGCCTGCCCTGGTGTCGAGTTCATCCGCTCAAAATTCCCCGCAGCAGGCACAGGTTGATCAGATGCAAAGCCTGATCTCACAATATCAAGACCACGAACAACAATACAAGCAACGTGAACAGCAACTACAGCAGCAACTTGCCCAGGCAAATGCACAAGTCCAACAGGGTCAGCAAATGGTTCAGCAGGTTCAGGTCCTTTTGCAAGCCCTGCAACAGCGCGGATTGATCCAAATCACTGGCGATGGCCGTATATTGATCAACCAATAGATCACGAGGTAACTATGAAACTACTTAAACTAGGAATTCGATTTTGGATAACGCTCACAAGTCTGTTGAGCTTCGCAAGCGGCTGGATCATGCTGGCACACGCACCGAAACCCAGTCAGGCAGAATACTCATCTGCCAGTGTGACAACTCTGGAGCCTTTACCCCCGCTATCTGATTTCAATGCTGGCGGAAATAATTTCCAAAATCAGCCTTCGTTTGATATACAGTCGCAACCGCGCGCGCGCCTTGGCTTCAATTCATTCTTTTCAACAGGTGGATCATGATCCGATCGATGGGCTTTCGCGCGATGAACACGGAGGTGTTGTTGGCGGCTGAAGGCGAGGAGGCGATTGCCGGGATGTACGCTGCCAAGCTCTTCATTGAAGATTGCGAACTACGCTTTAGTCGCTTTCTCCCGGCCAGTGAACTTTCTGAGCTCAACCGCTCATCCGGTAATTGGCTTGCGGTCTCGAACGAACTGCTGGAAATGCTTCAGCTCTCTTTGAAATATCACCACGAGACTTTCGGTATCTTCGATCCATCCATCTTATCGGATTTAAAACAAGCGGGCTACGATCGCAGCATGGATGAGATCCGCACAAAAGGTGTGGCGGATGTTCATCACGCTTCTCGACTTCCATCACGGCCTGCCTTCGACGAAATCAGCTTTGACCTGGCTGACAAGCGAGTCCTAATCCCCTCCAACATGGAAATTGATCTCGGCGGCATTGCCAAAGGCTGGATCGTTGAGAAAGCTGCGCGGCTGCTCCATTCCTATGCAGATGTCTGCGGAGTCAGCGCCGGTGGCGATATCTTGTTCATCGGCAGCCCCCTGGATGGATATGATTGGGATGTCTATTTGGAAGACCCGCGTGACCCAGCCCAAATGCTGTCTCAACTTCACATCCCATCAGGTGCTGTGGCAACTTCATCGGTAATGAAACGGACGTGGCATCAAGGCGAGAAAGTGCGCCATCATTTGATCGATCCACGTACAGGAGAACCTGCGAATACCAATTGGCTGAGCGTAACTGTGATCTGCCCCAATATCATCACAGCAGATGTATATGCCAAAGCATTATTAATTGGCGGAGAAAAGGAAAGACTACATTTATTGAAAGATAAACCAGAGCTTGAATTTATCGCCGTGGATCCCAATGGGAATTTACGAGGCTCGCAGAACTATAAGGAGTATACCTATGCATTCGCGTCAGACACCTTCCTATCAACTGGGATTGTTCATTAAACCAGTTGCCTCTGTTTTATTGGTCGGCGCGATCTTCATCAGCCTGTTGATCGCGGTCACGCTGGGACCATCCCTGACTGGGCTGACCTTTGTACAAAAGATCCAGTCGATCTTTGGCATGAACTCTGTCCAGATCTGGTGGTATATCACCCGCGCCGCAGGGTTGACCGGCTACTTCTTGCTATGGCTTTCCATGATCTGGGGACTTGCCATTCCCAGCAAGATCGTTCAATCATTATTGGATAGCACATTCACCTATGACTTTCACGAATATCTTTCGCTGCTGGGTATCGGGTTCGTCACTTTGCATGTTGCAGTGCTGATGCTGGATAATTATTTGAAATTCAGCCTGGCACAGATCTTGATCCCGTTCATCGATACGTATCGTCCGCTTTGGGTGGGACTTGGCGTTATCAGTTTTTATATCCTTTTGCTGGTGACTGTCACTTTCTATCTGCGGCGACAAATTGGAGCACGGACGTTTCGAGCCATTCACCTCCTGAGCCTGGTTAGCTACCTGGGCGCCACCCTGCACGGACTATTTGCCGGAACCGATTCTGCATTGCCAATCACCAAGTTTTTGTATGCAGGCACATTCCTGGTAGTCATCTTCATGACTGTGTATTGGCTAGCCATGCGTATACTTGGCAAAGATGATGAAAAAACTACGCTAATAAATGTCAGCGGCAAGAAAACGACGTCGCTGACAACAAGAGGTATGAAACCGAGATCATGATGCGCCTGGCTTAAGCCCTGATTTCTCGAAGTTAATGAATCTCCGCATTTGGGTGCGCCAGCTCCCGCAGATGCGGAGATTTTTATTGGAACCGGAGCAGGTTCCAATTGAGTGTGAGGCAGGGAAATTATCCATACATATTTAGCCCGTATCCTTTCCAAAATCCGTGTGTTGTAAATGAAAATTCAAATTCCATCCCCTTGCCTGGCAGGGGAGAGGAGGTTGCTATCGGCAACTGAGATCTCCAGTAAATGTCGTTCTGTTTGTAAGATACTTTCAAAAGGAGAATTGAGACATGGCTGATAAAAGTCAAGAGCATGATAAGCAGGTGCTGCATAAAATGGGGTATGCGCAGGAACTTTCCCGCCGCATGAGCGGGTTCTCGAATTTCGCGATTTCCTTCTCGATCATTTGTATTCTGGCAGGCGGTATCACTACTTTCCCGGTGGGTCTGAGTACTGGTGGTGGCTTTACCGTTGCCTTGGGTTGGCTCTTCGGTGGCATCATTGCCATGATTGTTGCCTTTGGTATGGGACAGATTGCGTCTTCGTTCCCAACTGCTGGCGGGTTGTATCACTGGAGTTCACACCTAGGTGGCAAAGCCTGGGGCTGGGCAACCGCCTGGTTTAACTTGTTGGGGTTGATCTTTGTTGTTTCCTCAGTGGATGTAGGCGTATACATCTTGCTCCGAGAATTGGTGTTGAAACCCATGTTTGGACTCGCCATGGACGGTTGGGTGGTCACGCTTTCGCCGACATTTGTTGTTGACATGTGGCAGGCGGTGATTGTGTTGCTTATTTTGATCTCCCAGGGCTTGTTTAATCACTATGGCATCCGAGTAACTACAATCCTCACTGATTTCAGTGGCTATTTGATCTTTGTTGTGGCTGCTGTGTTGGTTGTTTCTTTGCTTGGTTTCTCTCCAGTTAAGCTGGATTTCTCCCGTTTATTCACCTTTCAAAACTTTACAGGCGACGCTGGCGGTGGTGTTTTCCCAGCTCATCCAAGCGCAGCATTTGCCTTCCTGTTGAGTCTCTTATTTGTGTTGTACACACTGACGGGTTATGATGCTTCAGCACATACTTCAGAAGAAACTCACAATGCTCAGGTCAATGTTCCCAAGGGCATGTGGCAGGCGGTGATGTGGTCGTGGATTTCGGGCTTTATCATGGTCGCAACTTTCGTGCTGGTACTGCCTTCTGTTAAAGAAGGTGCAGCTCAAGGTTGGAATTCGTTTTACTATATGATGGATGCGTCTAAAATGCCTGCTCTCTTGAGTGGTCTGCTTGGGATTGGTATTGTGATTGCCAACTATCTTTGCGCCTTGGCAGGTCTTACTTCCTGCTCGCGTATGATGTTTGCCTTTTCGCGCGACGGTGGCTTGCCTTATTCGAGCACACTCTCGAAGGTTAGTACGCAATATCGCACACCCACTTATGCAATTTGGACGAGCGTTGTGATTGCCTTCCTGTCCACTATTTATGGAAATGCTTTTGTGGTGTTGTCCACAGGTTGCGCGGTCTTCCTCTATTTATCCTATGTGATGCCAATTGCGGCCGGCTTCTTTGCCGAGGGAAAAACATGGACTGAAAAGGGCCCCTTCAATCTGGGTGCTTGGTCAAAACCGAATGCGGTGATTGCGGTAATTGGCGGTATTGTGCTTGCCATTACCGGTTTCTTCCCACCCAATCAAAAAGTGTTTTATCTGACCATTGGCATGGTGGTAGTAATGGTTATTCTTTGGTATGCGGTTGAGCGCAATCGCTTTGAAGGAGTACCGGAAGGCGATAAGATCAAAGAGCGCCAGAAGATGATCGCTGAAATCGAAAAGAAATATAAAGATTAATATCGACAATTCGTTTGTTCTGTACTATAAAAGCGGTATCTCGTAAGGGGTGCCGCTTTTTTATAATTCACAAAAAACCTGACAGGTTTTCGGAAATGTCTTTCCATCTGAATGAATTTTATGAAACCTGTCAGGTTTCATAGAGGTAATATGAAATATCTGCTCGGCATCGACCAAGGCACAACGCAAACCACGGTAGTCATTGTCAATGAACATGGCGAAATGATCGAGAAGAACTCGGCGCAGCTCCCGGCGCGTTTTCCGCAGGCGGGATGGGTGGAACAGGATCCGCTTGATATTGTGCGCACCGTCAAAGAGGCGTGTGCGCCTTTGCTGGATAAATATGATATCGCCGCAGTAGGATTTGATAATCAAGGCGAGACTTTTGTTGTATGGGATAAGGATACAGGCAAGCCTGTGACTCCCGCCATCGTGTGGCAGGATACGCGTGGACAATCCGTCTGTGACGCGCTCGCTTCATCCGTGGACCTGAACCTGCTTCGCCAAAAAACCGGACTCCTACTCGACAGCTATTTCTCCGCGCCCAAACTCAAATGGGTGTTTGAAAATTATCCCGAGATTCGCAAGCAAGCCCATGCTGGCAAGTTATTGTTTGGCACGACAGAGACATGGGTGATCTGGAAATTGACGGAGGGCAGACTGCATGTCACTGATCCATCCACGACATCGCGGACATTGTTGTTCGACATGAACCGCTTTGCATGGGATGACGAACTGCTGAAATTATTTGATGTTCCCAAAAGTATGTTGCCTGAAGTGAAGCCATCGGCTGGATATATTGGTGATGTAGATTTTGGTAACGGCAAGCCGTTACCACTTCACGCCATGCTGGTTGATCAACAAGCCGCGTTGTTTGGTCAGGCGTGTTTCAACGCGGGCGAGATGAAATGTTCCTTTGGTACAGGTAGTTTCCTGCTGATGAATATTGGTGACAAACCGCGCCTTTCCAATAATGGATTACTTACCACCGTCGGTTGGAATTTTGAGGGTCATACTGCTTATGCTTTCGATGGCGGGATTTTTGTCACAGGTTCGGCTGTGCAATGGTTGCGGGATAATTTGAAAGTAATCCCTGATTCAGCATCAAGCAACGATGCGGCGAACAGGTCGACCGATACTGGTGTTGTCGTTGTCCCTGCCTTACAAGGACTCGCCGCTCCACATTGGCGGACCGATGTCCGCGGCGCGATGTTTGGGCTGAATCGCAGCACAACATCGGATGATATTGTCCGCGCCACGTTGGATGGCATTGCCTGTCGTGTCTACGAAGTAGTTACAGCGATGTCGCAAGATGCCGGTCAAGCGCCACCGCATTTGAAAGTGGACGGTGGTCCTTCAGGGAATCCGTATCTGATGCAAATGATCGCTGACTTGTTGAATCTCGAAGTCCGCGTTTCGGCGGCACTGGAAGCGACTGCGATTGGAATTGCCAATCTCGCAGGAGTATCCGCATTGGGGACTTCGTTTGATGATTTATCAAGGAATTGGAAAGCCGAGAAAAGCTATATCCCGACGATGGGGAAAGAAGAAAGAGGAAAAAAGTTGGAGCAGTGGAAGAGAGCGGTGGAGGCAGTGAAGGTGTTTCATGGCTAATGTCGTTGCGAGCCCTGATAAGGGCGAAGCAATCTCCAACACGCAAAATGGATTGCTTCGTCGGGAAGAGCATCCTCCTCGCAATGACGGAGGAGTTTATGACCTTGCCATCATTGGCGCAGGCGCAGTCGGCTCCGCGATTGCACGCGAACTATCAAGATATGGCTTGAAAGTCGTATTACTTGAATCCAACTCCGATGTTGGTATGGGGACATCGAAAGCCAGCACGGCGATCTGGCACACCGGCTTTGATGCCAAGCCCGGTTCGCTCGAGGCGACTCTCATGCGGAGAAGTTATCCGCTCATGGAAGAGTTTATGAAAGAAGTAGGGAGTCCGTTCGAGCGGGTCGGCGGATTGTTGATCGCGTGGAACCAAGAACAGCTCGATACACTTCCGACTCTTTTGGAGAAGGCGCATAAAAATGGTGTCACGGATGTTCATCTGATCAGCAAAGAGGAAGTCTATCAGCGTGAGCCGCATTTGGGAGAGGGAGCGTTGGGTGGGATGCTGGTTCCCGGCGAGGGGATTCTTTGCACGTTTACGATTCCATTAGCGTGCGCGACTCAAGCAGTGGTCAATGGTGTGAAATTGAAAGTTGATTTTCAAGTCACAAACATTTCTTCTATAAATAATGTTCATTTGATTTCAAGTAAAGATGAAGTCGTTGAAGCGCTCTGGGTCATCAATGCAGCGGGATTGTATTCGGATGACATCAATAATTTGTTTGGGCATGGAAATTTCAAGGTCACACCACGACGTGGGGAATTGATCATTTACGATAAGTTGTCACGTCCGTTAGTTAATCATGTGTTGTTGCCTGTGCCGACAGCTACCACCAAAGGTGTGTTGATCAGCCCGACAATTTATGGGAATGTATTATTGGGTCCGACAGCTGAAGATCTACCAGATAAAACTGCTACGAATACCAGCGCAAGTGGATTGCTGTCTTTGCTAGATAAAGGCAAGAAGATTCTGCCGGAATTGTTGGAAGAGGAAGTCACTGCTACGTACTCAGGTCTGCGCGCAGCGACGGAGCATAGCGATTATCAGATCGCGCTATATGCGGAGCAAAGATATATCTGCGTCGGCGGGATTCGGTCTACGGGGATTTCGGCGAGTTTGGGGATCGCGGAGTATGTAGCGGATCTGTTGAAAGAGGGCGGCGTAGAGTTGAAGCACAAGACTGAATTAAAGTCTATCAAGATGCCGAATATAGGTGAAGCGTTTCCACGTCCGTATCAGCGGGCAGAGTTGATTGCTGAGAATTCTGATTATGGAAAGATTGTTTGCCACTGCGAGCGGGTGACGTTGGGTGAGTTACGCGATGCGATGAATTCACCTATCCCTGCGAAGGGCTTGGATGCGTTGCGTAGAAGAACGCGGGCGATGCAGGGACGCTGTCAGGGGTTTAATTGTCAGGCGAGTTTGTTGAAGACTCTGGAGTCGGGGAGCTTGCTCCCCGCAAAACCCCGACAGCAAGCTGTCGGACTCCAGAATAAAACCCAGAGGGCGGATGTTTTAATTGTCGGTGCAGGACCGGCGGGACTTGCAGCAGCGTTGGAGTTGAAGAAACTTGGTGTCAAGGATATTGTCATTGCAGAGCGCGAATCGGAAGCGGGCGGGATTCCACGGATGTGTGGGCATACGGGGTTTGGTCTGCGGGATTTGCAGCGCGTGATGACGGGTCCGAGTTATGCGCGGAAGTATCGGGAGATGGCGGAAGAGGCGGGGATAAAAATAAGCAATAATACAACGATTACTGGTTGGAATAACGCCGCCGAGGACGGCGGCTTGAGCATGTTGGATTTCACATCCCCGGATGGCATTGGAACCATTGAAGCAAAATCTGTTTTGTTGGCGACGGGGGTGCGTGAGCGTCCGCGTTCGGCGCGGTTGATTCCGGGGTATCGTCCGCAGGGTGTGTTTACGACTGGGTCATTACAGAGATTTGTGTATGAACATCATTTGGAGGTTGGCAAGCGGGCGGTGATTGTTGGTACAGAGATTGTCAGTTTATCAGTAGTGACAACGCTTTTGCACGCAGGTGTCAAGGTAGTGGGGATGGTGACGGAGTTACCAAGCCATCAGTTGTATTTACCCATCTTCTTGCCAGCCAAAATTTTTTATGCGGATATTCTGGCTCATGCTCCGATTTTGACCAACAAGCGTGTGACGAATATTTTTGGACGTTCACGCGTGGGGGGGATTGAAGTCACGGATATAGAGTCAGGCAAGACAGAAATCATCGAATGTGACACGGTCGTCTTCACGGGTGATTGGATTCCAGAAAATGAGCTGGCAAGAAAGGGAGATGTGAAAATACTCAAGCCATCGCTGGGTCCGCAGGTGGATGGGATGTTCCGCACGTCGCAGGCGGGAGTCTTTGCGGCGGGGAATCTGTTGAGGGGAGTAGAGACTGCGGATTGGGCGGCGCTTGAAGGTCGCGGTGCGGCGCGGTCTGTAGCTTGGTGGTTGGAAAATGCTAGTTGGTCAGCGAGCAGGCTCGAGGTCCAGTGTGAAGCGCCGCTTGGGTGGGTGAGTCCAAATGTGTTGAGTCCGGATGTCAAAGTGGACGGATTCCGATTCTGGTCGAAGGAATTTCGTCAAGATGCGACGTTGCAACTAAAACAGGGCGGGCGGGTTTTGTATGAAAAGAAGATTGGATGGTTGAAGGCAAATGTCGCTTTGAGTTTGAGCGGCGAATGGATTGAGAAAGTGGATTACGCAAAAGAGCCTGTTAAACTTGTCATACAACCCTGAGTTATGGTAAAGTAAACCAGTAAGCCGAAGACACCTTATGGAGATGCTATGAAAATTGCGCTCGTCATCGGTTCGACCGTTTCAACAATCAAGGATGAAGTGCTACGGGGGCGGAAACTGCTCGTCGTGCGGAATGCGGATACCGCAGGCAAAGCCACAGGTGAACCTTATATTGCAGTAGATACAGTGAGTGCGGGGGCGGGCGATCTGGTGATGGTGACCGATGGCTCGTCTGCGCGTTATACCAATCAGACCACCAACGCGCCGGTGGATGCGGTCATCGTTGGCGTGATTGATTCGCTCGATGTGAGCGGCAAGGTGTCTTACAGGAAAGAGTAATTACGAATTACCAAGTACCAGTTACGTGCGAACGTAATTTGTAATTGGTAATTTTTTTGCCATGAGTGATTCGCGCGATTTACTTTCTGTTGGTGTAGATGTTGGTACGACAACGACTCAAATTGTCTTTTCGCGCATCAATTTGCAGGATGTCTCGCGACCGGGTCAAATCCCACGCATCAATATCACGGATAGAAAAGTCATTTATCAAAGTCCGATTGTGTTCACGCCGCTAAAAGATTTTGAAACCATCGACGCGGATAAGCTGAATGAAATCGTGCGGCGTGAATATTCAGCCGCTGGCATTGACCCAAGCCAAGTGGAAACCGGCGCGGTCATCATCACGGGTGAGACGGCGAAGAAAAAGAATGCGGATGAAATTCTGCGGGCACTTTCTGGACTCGCTGGTGAGTTCGTCGTCAGCGTGGCGGGACCGAACGTTGAGAGTTTGATTGCTGGCAAGGGCGCAGGCGCGGCGGACTATTCGCAGAAGAATTACGCGGTCGTGACGAACATTGACATCGGCGGCGGAAGCGCGAACAGCGCAACATTCCGCGCCGGAAACTTAATCGGTGCCGCGGCGATGAATTACGGCGGACGCATTTTGGAGATTGAGCATTCGACGGGTAAAGTGAGGCATATTGCTGAGCCTGCGAAACACATCTTGAAAGATTGTGGTTTGGAATTGGTAATTGGTAATTCGCCGTCGCTTGAAGATTTGCGACGCTTCACCGACCGCATGGCAGACATGACCATTGAATTGGTCGAAGGCACATCGTCGCCGCTGGCGCAAAAGATTTATCTCACGCCGCCGGTGGGCGAATCGGGCAAGGGTTCGGTGTTGATGTTCTCAGGCGGCATCGGGCATTATTACTACAACCCAATTCCGATTAACTCAGTGAGCGACGCGACGATTCATGATGACGTTGGTCCATTGCTGGCGGAGTCGTTGCGCAAGCACGCGAGATTGAATACGTACTCGATTGTGCCGCCGTCAGAGACAGTCCGTGCGACGGTGCTGGGAGCCAGCACGCAGACCGTGACCTTATCCGGTTCGACGATTTGGGCAGAGAAAGAGATTCTGCCGTTGAAGAATGTGCCAGTGATAAGACCGATATTTGAAACAGGACGGGGAGACCCCGCTCCTGCGGATATTTCAAACCGCATCACCGAAGCCGTGACTCGCTGGGACGTCAACCTCGCGACCGACCCGTTCGCGGTTGCGTTGGAACTTAACAAGTCATTGGATTACGAGTCGCTCACGCAGTTGGCAAGCGGATTGAAGATGTTTGCAGATACCATGCCAAGCGACAGACCACTCATTGCCATTATCGAAAGAGATTATGCCCAGGCGCTCGGTCAAACCGTGAAAGGACTCGCTCCCTCGCGCGCCTTGCTCGTCATTGACCAGGTCGGCTTGTCCGAAGGCGATTACATTGACATCGGCACCCCGCTCATGGATGGGCGCGTTGTCCCATTGAGCGTGAAGACGTTGATTTTTTACCATTGACCTATGGATACTTTTGCTTTGCATTCCCGTTTGAGCGGGGCTAAAGCCGCCTGCTCAACACATGGAAGCCCTTCGGGCTGGCGCAACCGTGTCCGCTTTAGCGGACTTCCACGCACTGAGGCAGGGCTTCAGCCCGCCGGACGCGTTGTCCCATTGAGCGTGAAGACGTTGATTTTTTATCATTGAGTTGGAGGATAAATGTCTCGAGGTTCTGAAAACTTATCTGTAAAAGCTAAGACGGCTTTTGATTTAGCTCTTGCTCAAGCTAATATTATCTTTGAGCAACAACTGGCGACTCTTGGGTTGGGTAAAAGTCAAATTGAGAAACAAGGACTTGCCGACTTAGAACGGAGTTTAGAAAGCATCGATGATGCCATAAAAAACTCCGAATCGTTTGGAACAGTCAAACTGAAAACAGTTGGTGAAACAGGAAATTTTGCGATTGCAAAAATAAGCTCAGAATCGAACTTCGAAATAGGAATTTTACCTTTACTCCTCGAAAGAAAAAAGTTAATTCTTGAAAGAATTAGTCTATTTAAGCGTGATGAAAAAATCGAAAATTTACAAGACCTGATTAAAGGTTTACCAGATAAAAAAGTAAGAACAAAACTGGAAAGCGAATTGCATAGCCTAGAGACAGAAGCCAATAAATTGCGAGAACAAACTGATGAAGTTGATGAGACTCGGGCTCAGGAAGAGATAAGAGCAGCAACTGAACTCGCAATACAACAACAAGTATTATTTGAAAAACGAACCAAGTTTTGGCGTAGCTTTCTTGAAAAAGAATCAGTGGCGACAATAATAGGCGCTCTGCTCTTGCTAATCATTGCGATGACCCAAATTGTGGCAATGTTTATTAAGCAGCCATCAACAGAAATAATCAATAATGCTTTTTTATTAATCTTAGGTTATTTCTTTGGACAAAGTTCGAGCAAGCAACAAAAGGAATAAAATAATTCTCACAATCTCTTTCCTTTGTGTTCTTCGTGCCCTTCGTGGTAAAAGGATTAATCAATGCTCCTAAGAACCAAACTGCACGGCAAGACCTACGAATTCCCTGATATCCGACTCCTCATGGGCAAAGCCAACGAGGAGAAATCCGGCGACCGTCTTGCGGGCGTTGGCGCAGAGACCTCTGCCGAACGCGTTGCCGCGAAACTGGTGCTGGCAGAAGTCCCGTTGTGGGTTCTGCATGATAATCCTGCCGTGCCGTATGATGAAGATGAAATCACACGCGTCATCATGGATGCAGTCGACCAATCCATTTATAACGAAGTCAAAGATAAGACAGTGGGGGAGTTCCGTGAATGGATTTTAGCCGACACAACCTCGCCCGATATGATTCGCCGCATCTCAAATGGTCTCACGGCTGAGATGATTGCAGGCGTGGTCAAGTTGATGTCCAATTTGGATTTGATGTACGGCGCGAGTAAGATGCGCGTCGTGGCGCATTGCAATAACACGATTGGAGCGCCGGGAACGCTCTCGTCACGGAATCAGCCCAATCATCCGACTGATTCGCCCGAAGGCATCCGCGCAGAAATATATGAGGGGCTGGCATACGGCTCCGGCGATTCCGTCATCGGCATTAATCCTGTTGACGATTCGTACGGCTCGGTCTCACGTCTGCTCGATATGACCTACGATGTCATCAAGACCTGGAACATCCCCACGCAAAATTGTGTGCTCTCGCATGTCACCACGCAGATGAAATGTATGCAATCTGGTTCGCCGGTCGGGCTGGTCTTTCAATCGCTGGCGGGTTCGCAAAAAGGCAACGACTCATTTGGCATCTCGGTCGGCATGATGGATGAAGCTTACGAGATGGCGAAAAAATATTGCTTCCCCAAAGGTCCGAACTTCATGTATTTTGAAACGGGTCAGGGCGCAGAACTTTCAGCGGAGGCGCACAACGGCTGGGACCAACTCGTGCTCGAAGCGCGTTGTTATGGTTTTGCAAAACGCTACAGCCCGTATCAAGTCAACACGGTCGTCGGCTTCATCGGTCCCGAATATTTGTACGATGCGCGCCAAATCCAACGCGCCGGACTCGAAGATCATTTCATGGGCAAGCTTACAGGCATCTCGATGGGTGTGGATGCGTGTTATACCAATCATGCCCGCGCCGATCAGAACGCCATCGAGAATCTCGCGGTCATGCTCACCGCCGCCGGATGCAATTATTTCATGGGCTTGCCGATGGGCGACGACCCGATGCTTTCGTATCAATCCACTTCCTATCACGACGCGCCCACCCTGCGTCAACTTTTCAAACTTCGCCCCGCGCCCGAATTCGAAAAATGGATGGAAGGCCTCGGTCTCATCAAAGACGGCGTCCTCACCGAAAAAGCCGGGGACCCGACCATATTCTTAAAAAGATAACCACACCCCCGTCATTGCGAGGAGGGTGCTCTTCCCGACGAAGCAATCCCCAACACGACGAGGAGATTGCTTCGCAAAGAACGCTCGCAATGACGGAATATGGAGAACTTATTTATGGATGATTCAAAACTTAACGCCATCGTAGACGCAATTGTCCGCGAACTGAAATCTTCTGGAGCGGTGAAGACCTCCGCTTCAGATTCAGCCACGCCTGCCTCTGCTTCGACGACTCTATCTTCCGCTTCCGCGTCAGCCGTCCCCATCAAACCTAATTCTCTAGTCTCTAATCCTCTACTCTCTACTCTCACCATCGACCTCCCCGACCCAACCCTCGACGCAGCACGCTACACGCCTCGCGTAAAAAACCCAAAGGACGCACAGGGCTTGAAAGCATTGATGGCATCCACCACCGCCCGCATCGGAGTCGGTCGCGCTGGTCCCCGTTACAGCACAGCATCGTTATTATTATTCCAAGGCGACCATGCCGTCACACAAGATGCGCTCTATCGTGACGTTGATGAGAAATTATTGAATGAATTCAATCTCTTCACTGTCCAAACAAAAATAACCGGCGGCAAACAGGAATATCTCCTCCGTCCCGACCTCGGACGTTTACTCAACGATGACGCCAAACGCATCATCAATGAAAAATGCCAGAAGAATGTCAACATCCAACTCGTTGTCGGTGATGGACTCTCCGCTGCGGCTGTTGAAGCGAACCTGCGTCAGATATTCCCTGTCATCCGTCAAGGTGCACAAACCGCGAACTTAACTTTCGGCACTCCGTTCTTTGTCAAATATGCGCGCGTCGGTGTCATGAACGATATCGGCGAACTCATCAAACCTGACGTAGTTATCTTATTGATCGGCGAACGCCCGGGACTTGGTCGCGCTGAATCGATGAGCGCGTATATGGGCTACAAACCCAAATATGGTGACACCGACGCCGACCGCGATGTGGTCTGCAACATCTTCGAGAACGGTGGAACCAATCCGCTTGAAGGCGGAGCGTTTGTGGTACAAATTGCCCAGAAGATGCGCAAAAGTCAGGCTTCTGGTGTAAAGTTGAAAATGATGAAATAACCCTCACCCGAAGGAACAAAGTCTTATGGCAATCCTCGACCCTCTATACGGCACGCCGCTCGCAGTGCAACTCATCCCGCAGGTGGACCGCAACTTCGCGGAGCAACTCAAGCTCCGTGATGACCAACGCTCCATTGGTTTGTTGAGTGTTGACAACGACGATGCAACCTACACTGCTATTGACGAAGCCACCAAAATGGCGAATGTCGAAGTGGTGTACGCCAAGTCATTCTATGCGGGCGCGAAGCACACCTCGGGAAAATGGTCAGGCGAGATCATGGCTATTATCGCCGGACCAGATCCGGCTGAAGTGAGAGCCGGACTCAACGCCGCAGTGGAATATATCAAGACGAAGGCGATTTGGTATTCCGCAAATGATGATGACTCGATTGCTTTCTTCCCGCATGTCATCTCGCGGACTGGAACATATTTATCGCAAGTGTGTAATATCCCTGTTGGCTCACCGATTGCTTATTTGGTTGCGACGCCGAATGAAGGTTTGGTCGCATTGGACGCCGCACTCAAATCTGCGGATGTCAGCATCGTCGCGTTGACCATGCCGCCCTCCGAAACCAACTACATGGGCGTGATGCTCACCGGCGATCAATCCGCCTGCAAAACTGCGGCGATGGCGTTTCAAAATAAAGTATTGGAAGTCGCGAGTAATCCGATTAATTATTAACTCTGGAGTCCGACTGCTTGCTGTCGGACATGCGGTAGCAAGCTACCGCACTCCAGAAAAGGAATTCTATGCCCGAACTTGATAAAGATCTGCTCTCCATTCAAGAAGCCCGCACACTCGCTGTGGAAGCGCGTGATGCCCAGCGTAATTTTTTGCATGCCACCCAAGCTGAAGTGGATCGCATCTGCGCGGCAATGGCACAAGCAGCGGCAGACGCGGCCGTGTCACTTGGAAAATTGGCAAGCGAAGAGACCGGTTATGGTGTGCCGGAGCATAAGACCCTCAAGAATTTATTGTCATCACAGTTATTGTGGGATGCCATCAAAGATGTTCCGACGGTTGGCGTGATCCGTAACGATCCGCAAAAAGGGACCTACGACATCGCCTGGCCCATGGGTGTGGTCGCCGCGTTGATCCCCAGCACGAATCCGACTTCCACCACCATGTTCAAGATTTTGATCGGGGTCAAGGCGCGCGATGCGGTGGTGGTTGCGCCGCACCCCTTTGCAGTGAAGTGCTGCGCAGAGACTGTCCGCATTATGGCAGAAGCTGGGGAGCGGGCAGGGATGCCCAAGGGGCTGATCTCGTGTATGACGAATATCTCTTTGCCCGGCACGCAGGAACTGATGAAACATAAATACGTGGCATTGATCCTTGCCACGGGCGGTTCGGATATGGTGCGTGCCGCACATTCAGTTGGCAAGCCCGCCTACGGCGTGGGTCCCGGCAATGTGCCGGTGTATGTGGATCGTTCTGCCAATGTTGAACGCGCTGCGAAATATATTGTTGCGTCGAAGGCATTCGACCATTCTGTGATCTGCGCAACGGAACAAGCCGTCGTTGCCGATCAACCAATCGCGGCGAAGCTCGAAGCCTTGATGAAAGCCGAAGGCGCATACTTCGTTGACGACAATACCTCACGCATTCTCGCGAAGAATTTATTCGTTGGGCATTTGCCAAATCCAAAGGCAGTGGGGAAGAGTCCGCAGCAGTTGGCGCAGATGTATGGTTTCAGTGTTCCTGATTGGGCGCGCATCCTTGTGGCAAAACTCAAGAGTGTTGGTCCTGAAGATCCGCTATCTGGCGAGAAGTTGACCACGGTTCTCGGCTGGTATGAAGTGGATGGTTGGGAGGCGGGTTGTGAACGTTCGATGGAGCTCATCAATTACGGTGGGCGTGGTCATTCGCAGGTCATCCACGCTGAAGATCAAGAAGTGGTGATGAAGTTTGGTTTGGAGAAACCCGTCTTCCGTATTCTGGTGAACACATTCGGCACGCTCGGCGCAACCGGTTATTCCACCGGTGTGATGCCTTCGATGACTCTTGGTTCCGGCGGTATCGGCGGCGCGATCACCGGTGATAACATCAGTGTGCACCACATGTATAACGTGAAGAGGCTCGCCTATGAAATTCGGACTCCGCCGGATGCGGCGTTTGTCCCCGGTTCAACGGATACGCAAGCCGCGCGCAGTTCCTTCACTGGAGGAGCGCCTCAATCCTCGTCTGCGGCTGGTTCGGTTTCAGGTAACGACTCTCAAGTGGAAGAGATCGTGCGTCGCGTTTTGTTGGAGTTGAAGAAATAAATTATGATCATGTCATTGCGAGGGCGATAGCCTGAAGCAATCTCCACCACGATGCGGAGATTGCTTCGTCGGGAAGAGCGTCCTCCTCGCAACGACATAGGTTAGAACTCAGACCTCAGGGACTGAAAACATTCAGCCTTGATGTCCGATGTCTAGTCGGAGAAACCCTTATCTCAAAGGAGAATTAAGCCATGCCCGTAGATGTTGCAATGATCGCTTTAGGAATGGTCGAGACCAAAGGACTGGTCGGCGCGATCGAAGCCGCCGATGCGATGGTCAAAGCCGCAAACGTAACCCTCATCGGCAGTGAATATGTCGGTGGTGGATTGGTGACCGTGATGGTGCGCGGTGATGTCGGTGCGGTGAAAGCCGCCACAGATGCCGGTGCCGCTGCTGCCAAACGCGTCGGTGAATTGGTGTCGGTGCATGTGATCCCACGCCCGCACACTGACGTGGAGATGATCCTGCCGCAGAACACGCGCGGTTCGTTCGGTGGACGCGGTAAAGAAAAGTAGACAGGGAAACAAGTACACAGGTATACAGGTTAGACAAGTAAACAAGGAGACATGTGAAAACGTGTTGACCTGTTTACGTGTATACGAGTCAGCCCGTCTACGTGTCTACGTACCCCATGCCACGTCAATTATTCACTGCGGAAGATATTCGTCGTCTCGCGCGTGAGCGTGCCGAGACGCTTGTCCTTGCGCCGGATGATATTGTCACACACGAGGCACAGGACGTTGCGTTTGCTTTGGGCATGAAAATGATTCGGGAAACTGAATCAACTTCCGGCTTGAGAAAAGACGCGTTGTCTTCCATCCCAAATCTGCCGCCGCTAAAAGTCGTCAAGCTGGCGAATGTACAAGTCGAACAATTTCTTGAAGGCAAGACCACGCCTGGCATGAACGTCTGGCTGAAGGATGTGGTCGTGACGCAGGACCGGTCGCCGATGGGCGCGGGCTACATGTCGCTCGATCAGGGCGAGATGGCGTGGACGCTGACATACGATGAGATCGATATTGTGCTCGAAGGTGAGCTCGTCATTACGCGCGACAACGAGCAGGTGCGCGGCAAAACGGGCGATGTGATTTTTATCCCCAAAGGTTCAAGCATCACGTTTGGAACGCCGAACTGGACGCGCTTTGTGTACGTGACGTTTCCTGTGAATTGGAATGAGAAATGAAGTCAAGGATGAATGCTGAATGATGAAGGATGAATAAAGAAAAAAGATGAATCCTAATCTTTCAAGCCTGCTCAAACAAACAGACCATATCATGGCTGGCGGTAATGGACATGACCCGGGCTACCGAGGTGTTGTTCACGTCGGTGTGGACTTGGGTACGGCATACACAGTGCTGGTCGTGCTCGATGAGAACTATCAGCCGATCGCGGGCGAATACCAATTTGCACAAGTGACCCGCGATGGACTTGTCGTAGATTATGTTGGCGCCGTGGATTTGTTGCGCAAGCTGAAGTCAAAGGTTGAGCAGAAACTTGGTTTCGCGCTGACATCCGCTTCGACGGCTTATCCGCCGGGTGTGCCGCAGGCGGAGGTGCGCGCCACTGCCAACGTGCTGTATGGGGCAGGGCTGGAGTGCACAAGCTTCATCGATGAGCCGACCGCCGCGAATAATGTGTTGAAGATCCGCGATGGTGCAATTGTGGATGTCGGCGGAGGCACAACCGGTATTGCCATCTTCAAGAATGGGGAGGTGGTGTACACCGCTGATGAAGCGACAGGCGGCACCCACTTCTCATTGGTAATCGCTGGCTCAACCGGATTATCTTTTGAAGAAGCTGAAACGTTGAAGAAGGATCCGAATGAACAGACGCGATTGTTCCCTGTGATCAGACCTGTTATGGAAAAAGTCGCTTCGATCATCAACCGACATATCGCTGGTCATCAAGTAGATAAGTTGTATTTAGTTGGCGGCACGTGTGCTTATCCCGGAATGGATCAGGTGATCGCAGAAATGACAGGCATCGAAACGATCCTGCCGGGCAATCCGCTGTTCGTGACGCCGCTTGGGATTGCGATGAATAATTAAGCTCTGGAGTCAAGGAGCTTGCTCCTTGATATGCGACAGCAAGCTGTCGCACTCCAGAAAAGACATTGGAGAATTATGGCATCAGAAAAATTTTCATTACGTGTGTATTCTTATCTTGACCGGATGCAGCCACAGTATGCGGCATTCGTGGGCACGATCACGCAAGGCGACCTTCCCACTGAGGGCATGGCTTCGTTATATGTGGAAGTCGCCCCAGGTAACGAAGTGTTCCGCCTCGTGGATATTGCAGTGAAATCCACAGAAGCCAAGCCGGGCGCGCAGATCGTCGAACGCGAATTCGGTATGTTTGAAGTCCATTCCCGCTCGCAATCGGAAGTGCTCGAAGCCGGGCGGATCGTGTTGGACCGTCTCAGTTTGAAGCCCGAAGAACGCATTAAGCCGTTCATTGCTTCGGTACAGATCATTACGAACGTGGATCCGTATCAATCACAGTTGTTGAACCGTTTCCGCCGCGGCTCGATGTTGGTACCTGGTGAAACGATGCTGGTGTTGGAATGTGCGCCTGCTGCATATATCAACTACGCAGTCAACGAAGCCGAGAAGGGTGCCTCGATTAAGATCCTGCATGTTTCGTCGGTTGGACGGTTTGGTCGTATGTGGCTTTCAGGCTCTGAAGCAGAGATCGTCTCTGCGCGCAACGCTGCTGTGAAAGCCTTGGAAGAGTTGGACGGCAGACCGGAGAAGTAAGAAGTACGTCATTGCGAGCCCGATAGGGCGAAGCAATCTTGAACTAATGAGGAGATTGCTTCGTCGGGAAGAGCGCCCTCCTCGCAATGACATGAGGACATAATATGCCAAAAATCTTCTATACAGAACGTGATATTGACGATATGAAGGCGCGCGGCGTCACGTCACTGGATATCACGGACAATGTGGTGATCACTGACCTGGCGCTGGAACGCGCCATGCGCTATGACATGAAGATTAACCGCGCGGACAAGGTCTCTGCGCCGAAGGCTACGTTTAGTTCATCTGTGAATTTGGTGGCGGCGTATCCGCGCGAAGCACCGGTTGTGGATGTTGACCTAAAACAGAAGATCAAAACGTTGGTGCTGGCAAAGTTGGATGGTCAGGTAGACGCATCGTTACTGGATGCGGTGATCACACGCGTACTGACGGGGATGAAATAGGGCAGGGGCGTGGTTAGTCCGCCTGCCCTATTCAATTATTTACAGGTGTTTTCAATGATTGTTGGAGATTGTTTTAACTGTCGCAATTGATACGCATAGTAGCTCACATCGTTCAGCAGGGGATAGTCACTGCCGAGATATTCATCCAGAATGATCCGAAAAGAATTGACGGGGGTGATCGAAGCATATAGTTTTGATTTTGCGTCTGCGTTAACGAGATACGCATCCAGGTTATGCATGCGTAATTCGGGTGAGACCAGATTCGCGGGTGGTCCATGATCGCCCATCAAAATGATCACCGGGGGTTTTTCAGATTGGGCAATGACCTCATGCAAGACCGGCAAAATTTGATCGTCAATGAACATGGCGTTGTCGCGATATCCATTTTTAGTAGGGTCATCGGGATAACGAAAGTTGCCATCCGGCGTGAAAACATGTGGAATGTGGGGAACCAAAATATGCACAAAAACGAACTTTGGGCTTTTTAGTTTGGGGATCTCGGGTAATTTTTTGAGAATATATTTGGTCTGCAAATAATGCTCGTAATATTCCAGCTGAACGAGTTTGTTCTCATTGAATCCGGGGATGATCTCCGTATCCAGAAACAAGCGCGTAATGGACGTGTTCAGCATGATCTTCTCGAACTCGTTCAAGCCGCCTGAAAGGTCGATCTGCCCCAGCGCAAATTGATGACGCGACAGGCGCAGGTCTTCGCCCAGATCAAAATGTCCGCTAGCATAATTTTCAAAGGTGACGACCGAATAACCGGCGGCGCGTAGCGTTTCCAGAAACGGCGTATTTTTCAGATCCGGCAATTTATCCCGGCCGTTCACCAGTTGAATGTAATCCATCTGAAACATGGACGTGAGCGAATAATTCGTCGAGGCGTAATTACTCTGACTGCACTGCGCCACATAGAAGCCCATGTCGGTCAGCCTGTTGATGAATTGTGAGTTATCAAAACCAAACTCGGACTGAAGCACATCCGAGCGACCATGACCATCGAGCACGATCAGATAGATATCGGGGAGACTTGCGGACGCTTCATTCTGTGTTTGAACCTGATCCGGTTTCGAGAGAACATTCGCTGCCCGAATCCGATTGACCTCGTTCACAGCAGATTGTCCCAGACTCATCACCACGAGGATGACCGCCGTGTTCGCCAAAAATTGACTTGTCCCGCTGACGGCTGTGGGTCGCTTGAGCAAAAGCCAACAGCTGAGCGCCAAGCCGATCGCGAACAGACCAGCCAACACCGTATGGCGAAGCGGGTGCCCGAGTCCATTTTCGATTTGGATATAGACGTGTCCATAAGCAAGGATGATGATCATCACGAGGCTGGTGATAACCCCGGATAGGTCGCGCTTGCGAAAGATCCCAAAAGTGATCAACCACACCAGCGCAGTGATTAACAGCACAATGACCAGACTTCGCAGAATGGATGCGAGGTCTACATAGGTGCTGTTGAAGTTTTTGAGCGCCAGAACCGGGTAGATGGCAATCAGAAATGGATAAAGGTAGGCAAAGGTTTTCTTTAGCATGGGTGGGGAGTTTTTGGATTATAGCTGAAATCACGGAGCAATGTCACTAGGAGACTCGTGTCTGCGTGGCTATACTGTTCGAATACCAAAGGAGGTCGGCGATGTGTGAATTCTGTACGCAACACGGAGAAGGGGAGAAGTGGTATCTGACGATGGAGAATTACTCCATTGAGTTGTTGAACCAGAATGACCGGCGCAAATATGCGGCGGAGTTCCTGAACGGATTCGATAAACGTGTGCCCAAAAGTGTTTCGCAACTGGATATGATTCGCAAGACGCCGCTAATGAAACTGGCGAAGCCTGTGCTGACCCATATGCAAAAACATGATCACTACGGACAGGTCGTGCCGATGGAAGATGTGGAAAAGATCTTCGACATGGTGCAGGGAGCCGTGCGCCTGCCGTGTGTCTGCCGCCGCGTGACGACCGGGAACATGAACGCGCGCTACTGCTACGGCTTGACCATGGATAAGCAGCTGATGGACGCGCTCGATGATTCGTTCAGCCTCGAAACGCTGACGAAGGAAGAAGCACTCGATTCGATTCGTAAACTCGATAAAGAGGGACTCGTCCATTCGGTGTGGACGTTCAAGACGCCCTTCATCGGCGGACTCTGCAACTGCGACCAGGACTGCATGGCATACCGCATCACGCATGCCCGCAGGGATTACCCGGTGATGTTCCGCGCCGAGTGGGTGGCGGAAGCTTCTGCCGAGGCGTGCAACGGCTGCCGCTTGTGTATGCGACAATGTCAGTATGGCGCGATCCGTTATTCATCCAATAATAAGAAAGTGGTCATTGACCCCACGGCTTGTTACGGCTGCGGCGTGTGCCGGGCAAGCTGCAATAAGAAAGCGATCACGTTGTCGCCGCGCGAGTCCGTGCCGCTGGCGGCGGGCGTATATTAACTAAAACCTGACAGGTCTCCGGTATATGTTGGTTGACCAGCGCCGATGCGTGGACGAGAAACTTTGATTAACCGCGTATCGCGAAGACCTGTCAGGTTTATCACAGCCGGGGAGATGTGACACATGACATCTGGCAGGAATAATCGTAAAGGGATAAACTTCGAAGTAGCACCAAGTCTTATATATACTCCCTTGGAGGGGCTTTCGCATGGCACTCACTTTGAAGTTGCGCGAGGAAGATGGCGGGCTGGTCGTTACGTTCGCTGACCAGACCGTGAAGACTGCGCTGGAGAAACTTCCAGCGATCGCAAGTTTACAAGCCGACCCGTTCACGAACGGACAGGTTCTAACCGCCGCGCTGGGGGGCGTTGAAATGCTGCAGCGGCTCGCCGATGATCCTGATAATTTAATTCTGCTCGATTGTGACGATACCGCCGATGCCTTTGCATGGGAATTTGCCACGCTGCGAGACCGCCAGTTTTTGTGCGTGAAGGCGGGGATGTTGAGGACGGTGGATAAGACCTCCGAGGTTTTAAAAACCTCGGAGGTCTCGCAACTTAATTTCATCGCGCTGGCAGCTGACCCGTTGGTGGATGAACATTTCAAACCGCGCAATGGCTACCGCCTTGACCTCGATAATGAGATGCGCTCCATTCGTGAGACGTTGGAGAAAAGCGGCAAAAAAATTTCTGCATTTCGCATTCCGCCGACGCGCAACGCACTGATTGATTCCTTGATGGAAGGCAGCGCGATATTGCATCTTTCATGTCACGGAAATGTCGTGCCGACCAAAGATGGTCCTGTGGCAGTTTTGGATTTGGAAACGGAGGATGGAACTCTAGACCCGCTTTTGGGCGGGGATTTGTTGAGCGTTGCCTCGAGCGGCGCATTGCGCTTTGTATTATTGAGCGCATGTTATACCGCCACTGGCACACAGGCAAACCTGGCCCGCGCGCTGGCATTAAGCGGAGTGCCAATCACTGTTGGTATGCAAAACCCGTTCCCCGACCCATTGAGCGATGACCTGGCAGTAAAGTTGTATCGCGGATTATTGGCGGGCTTGAAGATTGGCGAAGCTCTACGTTTGACGCGTGTTGCATTGGCGCGGGATTTTCACAGCGTAGGACTCCCCGTCGGGTATGTATCAGCTAACGGGTGGAGCGAAGCGTTTCCTATTGGCGAGGGAACGCCCTCGGTGGGCGGACTCGGCAAGCCTGGCGAAGTCGCCTTGGGTGGAGAAATCCAGCCGCCGCGCCCGTTGTTGGGACGCAATCTCGAACTGCATCAAATCGCAAAACTTTTTTCGCTAGGACGCAGGGTTATTACCGTGGCGGGGACGGGCGGCATGGGCAAGACCGCGCTGGCGGCGGCGTTTGCCGAGCGTTTTGCGTGGCTGTGGCCGCGCGGCGTGCGCGCTTATTCGTTTGCCAATGAAGTGAACGTGGCGAATTTCAGGTACGCACTGATGCGCGCGCTCTTTGGCGCGGAGCAAGCTCAGCAGGGGGCAGGGCTGAATGAGGCGCAGCAGCGCGAAGACATTTTGAATGCGGCGCGCGAGTGGAACGGCTTGTGGCTCTTCGATAACTACGAAAGCGTGCTGGATGAAAAGGATAAGAACGCCGACGCCGAAAGCATCCACCGCCTGATCTATGACCTTGCCAACGGCGGCGCGGCGCTGC
>JBDTWO010000018.1:0-40568 GCA_040006635.1 Chloroflexota bacterium | reverse complement strand
CTTATCTGACGCATTGACCAGATCCGCGTAGATCATTTCCATACTTTCCGGCGCCACATATTTATCATCCCGCGAGTGGATCAACAACACCGGCACTTTGACCCGCGGAAGCGCACCGCGCATTTGCCCCAACAATTTATTCAACTCCCCGATCGAGCGGACCGGATTCATTGGATACGAAATATGTTCCTGCCAGGCTTCCTTATCGAACCAGCCAGTGCCGGGTGCGTCAGTGCCCTTCGGCATATAGGTAACGATCTTACTGATCCATTCAATATGTCGCAGGCGTGGGTCGCCGGGCAGTTTATATGGCGTAGACATGGCGACCACGCCCCTCACATCCAATCGCGTGGACATGAGCAAAGACAAGATTCCGCCCATCGAAAGCCCCATTAAATAAATGTTATCTGTCACACCTAGCAAAAGAGAATAAGCATCTTCAACCGAAGCCGTCCAATCTGTCCAGCGCGAGGCGATCATATCTTCAGGAGTCGTGGCGTGTCCGGCAAGCCGAACGCCCAGGCAGGTGAAACCTTGTCGATTCAAATATTCCCCCATCCAACGCATTTCTTTGGGCGTGCCAGTAAATCCATGGATCAACAGGCACGCAGGCTTTGAGCGGTCACCCAAAAGGAAAAAGGGTTCCGCGGTTGGGATGATCTGTGACATACCCCAAATTATAGACTACTTGCGCATCCATGCCGGTCGCAGCGATGCCACCTTTTTATACACAGGGCAATCCTTCTGATGCGCACCCGGCAAATATCCCGTAGACATCAGAAACTCGTTGACGATCTCACCACCGGTGAAGACAAAGGTCTTCCGGAAAAGTTTCGTCCTCTCATCTTTTGATAACGGATGATGCACATCCAACCAACCTTTGAAAGAGCCATATTCTTTGCGAAGTTCCAAAATCTTTTGCGCGTTGACAATCGCCGCATTGACCTTGAGGCGGTTGCGAATGATGCCCGCATCGTTCAATAAACGTTCGCGGTCTTTCTCACCATACTTCGCCACCTTCTCAAGCTTGAACCCATGATAGGCTTTGCGAAAGTTATCCGCTTTCTTCAGGATCGTGATCCACGAAAGCCCAGCCTGGTTGATCTCAAGGATAAGTCGCTCAAAGAGCAGGTTGTCATCATCAAGCGGAAAGCCGTATTGCGTATCGTGATAAGACTTATTGAACGCATCTTCGGGGTGGGTGTTGCAATAGTCACAGTACGTTGTCATAATGTTGTCTCCTTGATCGGCAGGTCATGCAACCAATCATCAACTTCAGGTCGGCGCTGGTCATTTCTGCGATCACATTTGCTCATAAGATCTAGCCGCACTCGGACTAACTTCGGGGCATAGACATTATCCAGACCTTGGAAGTCCGTTCAGACCTATATACTCTTGGATACAAATTATACTGATAAAATTCAGCCATTCGAGAGGCAACCTATATCATGCAAAATAAAACCAACTTATCGATCAGGTCATTTACAAAAGAGGGGCGTCAAAATATCATACTAGCCGCTTTGGCGATCTTTTATCTTACACAATTCAGCCTGGACCTTTTTGTTTGGAAGATCATGTGCACCACTCTAGCACAGGACTATTGCGGCTACTGGAGCACTGCCAAGATCGCGAACGAGAACGGGTATGCGGAGATATATAACCTCGACAAGTTGGCTGACATTCAAAGATCAACAATCCATGCCGATGTATACCTCGGAGTTCACGGATTTCCATATTTACCAATATTTATTTTGCCATTTCAATTCTTATATTTTTTGGGTCCATATATAGGATATTGGGTGTGGACTTTAATAAGTTTGATCCTGTTCATCAGCTATATACAGTATTTTGCCAAAGAGACCACTCAACAAACACTCAATATGCGCCTACTATTCATGGTCTTGCTTTCGTTGTCATTTTTTCAGAACATTTTTGTTGGCCAGGTGAATCTCTGGTTAACGATATGTATTGGCGAACACTTGCGCGCAATAATCTCTGGAAAACAATATACAGCTGGGGCCTGGCTTGCAGGCTTGCTGCTCAAGCCGCAATACTTGATTATTATTTGTCTGGTATTACTGATACAACGGTATGGAAAGATCCTGGCTGGATTTACAATATCATCAACACTGATCATAGGGATATCGTTTTTGATGTCTGGGATCGATGGTTTCAAAGCCATGCTCAGAATTTGGTTGAGTATAGGAGCAAGCAATTCGCAGGCCGCAGCTTCCATAATGATGAACTGGCGAATGGTTGCGGTAGATCTTGCTGATCATCTTGGGCCAGGTATTGCATGGGCGATCGCAGGAACAGGAATAATCGCTACTCTCATACTGACACTCTATATTTGGAGACAGCCAATAAGCCCGGAAAGTTCATCATACATCATTGCCATGCTAGGAACGCTGGCTGCTACTACCGCTCTGGCTTGGCATTCAAATATCGCATCATCGGTCATCTTGATCGCCCCATTAATATATCTTTCGGAAAAACCGGTGGTCCTACCGGAAAATATATTTTCCACCTGGGTATTTGTTCCATCGACAGCCAGCTTTGTAGTTATTATTATGGCGGTCTTATTTCAATCAGGCAGGCTGCCAGCAATTTCGGGTGATCTGCTTGATTTTCTGATCGCGGCTGCTCAACTGGGTGTTAATATGATTTTGCTCATTTGGGTCGCATCACAATTCCGATCTAAAAAGTTTTCAACCGCTCAGGCATGACAAACTTTCGAGATCATCTTATCCTTCACCCAATCTGGTGCGGATGCAAAAAGCAGATAACTAAAGCCACCAACCAGCATCCAATTAGAAATCTCATCAAGAATAAATATTGGCTCTTTCACACTTATCAATGCTGGAGCAAACCATAACTCAAAGTGCCAACATGAAACAAATATCAGAACCAATGACGCATTGATCATAGACCTATAATGTTTATCTGTGCGCTTTGACCATTGTAAAAGCTGAGGCATGGCCAGAATTAAAAATGCCAAGCGATAATCCCAATTATTACCCAACAGGAAAGTCCCAACAAAAATTGACGCGCCCATCCGAAATGCTGCAAAGTTTTTTACTGATGAAGCCGCTAATGATGCACGATTGGATAATCCAAATAACCCGGCAACCGTTATCAAAACAAATGCTAAAGCTATAGATCCGTACTGTAAAACCGGGGTGGTTAATGAAACCCCAAGAAGGTTCGAAACATATTGACTATATCGAAGAAAAAATACATTGGCACCATAAGATATTTCATCACCGCGCATGGTCAGCCCCCAGGAAGCTTTCACGCTTTTGAAGGTAGTAAATATATAAGCAATCAATATTCCGGAACAGCCTAAAAACAATCCAATAAATTTAGATTTCGATTCTTTGAGCAGAACCGCGACCCCAAAGAACGGATACAACTTTACGATTGTTGCAAACACAAGCAATGCTGAGGTAACGAAAGGCGAATAATCATATGAAAGTACGACCATGGCACATAGGAAAAAGACAAACAAGTCCACGTTGCCGCGCTCATACAAAAGCATAGACGCAGGCGAAAAAATCACGAACAGCATCGCTATTGAATCTAGAATTGTTATATTTTGAGGAAACAGGAAAACACTCACAAAAAACAGCACCAACATAACCAACACAATCCAAACTGTATCGTTCTGGGTAATGCCTGTATAGAAAAATAAACGCCAAAACGCAGGATAGTTAAAGATCCGTTTATGCGGGTCGCCTGGATTTCTTTGAGTTGGTTCGATGCCTGCACGATAAGATTCGGCGCTGCCAGGTATTAACCGAAAATCGGAAAACTGTGGGGGTTCAACGGGAACACGCCACAGCTTCCAGGTTTCGTCATATCCATAATTTTTGAACGCTAAAAGAATCACGAACCCAATCAGCAGGCTGGATGCAATCAAAAAAGCTTTCCCGTATTTTTGGTTTGCATCCCGAAACGGCATCATCCCACCACACGGATCTCACGCGGCATATCGGATAAGCACTCAGCGCCGGTTTCAGTGATGACAATATTATCTTCAATGCGCACGCCGTTTCTGCCAGGCAGATAAACTCCCGGTTCAACGGTGTATGCCATGCCGGGTTCAAGCAATTGCATGTTATCACCGCGCATATACGGTTCTTCGTGACCTTCCATGCCGATGCCATGACCGGTGCGATGCGTGAAGTACACGCCATAACCAGCTTTCTCGATCACATCCCGCGCGGCTTTATCGACATTAGCACATGGGACTCCCGGTCCACCAGCGGCACGACCGGCGGCATTTGATTCCTGCACGATCTTGTGAATCTTCTCGTACTCCGTATCCACCTGCCCCACTGCAAATGTACGTGTCAGGTCAGCGATATATCCAGCATGTGCCGAGCCCCAATCGATGACCAGCAAATCGCCTACTTGTAATTTACGATCACTCGGTGAAGCATGCGGGTTCGCGGCGTTCGGTCCGCCAGAGACAATCGGGAAAAACGGCATCTCAGGCTCAGAGCCATGTTTGAACAATTGCATCACCAACTCCGAAGCAACTTCTTTCTCGGTCATGCCTACTTTGATGAACGGGAGCGTCGCTTCGAGCGCATCTTGCGCGATCTTGACCGCCTGACGCATCGCATCCACTTCGGCTTTATCTTTCTTCAAGCGCAGGCTGGATAACACACTGCTCGCATCAGGGAAGGCCGCTGCGGGTGCGGCGTTTTTGACATAACGGAATTCCAGCAAGCGCAATTGACGCGGCTCGACGCCGATCCGCTTCCCATCCAACCCCAAAGCCTGCACTGCTTTACGAAAAGCATTGTCCCACTCTGACGGGTTCTCGGGGTACACAAAGACCTGCAACTTGTATGGCAACGAGGCGACCTTCTGTAATTCCAATTCGGGTAGAACGAGCGCGGGGTCCTGGTCTTTGGCATACAATAAAACGATCGGACGTTCCATCAAGTGAAAGACCAGACCAGAAAGATGTGTCAGCGTAGGACCAGCATTCAGAATAACCGCATCCAGGTCTGAGGTCCGGAGTGAAGCGTTGAGTTTGTCAAAGCGGGAATGAATCATGTGAGTCTCCTTTTATGTATGTTCATCCAGCAGTTGAACTGCTGGATGAACAATAATATCTAATCCAAATTATGATTTTTCTTCGAGAAAAAATAAAGTATCCAATCCACAACAACGGGAAAGAGCATGTCAAACGTTGTGATGATGCGGAACCACCACGGGATGACGAGACTGCGTACGGGACGCTTCGCAACATCCACCACACGGCTGGCAACATATTCAGAAGTAAGGTGCGGATACTTGAGCTTCTTGACCTTTCCGCGTGAGCGCGTACTTTCGAGCCTTTTGCCGAACTCGGTGGTTGCAGGACCTGGATAGATTCCCGAAACTTTTATACCGAACGGCGCAACTTCACGGCGCAGCGCATCGGTAAAAGCGCGGACGCCGAATTTACCTGCGGCATACGTTGTGATCAACGGCGCGGCAATAAGACCGGCAACCGACGACATGTTGATGATATGACCAGCACGCCGCTTGAGCATGTGCGGCAGAATCGCATGCGTGACCAGCATCGTTCCGACCAGGTTGACGCGAATGATCGTTTCGATATCGCGTTCAGGATTTAAATTTTCAAACCAATCCAAGCTGCCGTAGCCAGCGTTGTTGAAAAGGATATCAATGCGCTCATAAAGATCAAGCGCAGTCTGCACCATCACTTCGATCTCAGCGGGTTGATTCACATCGACAGGAATCGCAAGCGCTTCGCCGCCTGCATCCTGGATCTCAGCCGCAAGCGCCTGCAATCGATCCAACCGACGGGCGGCAAGCACAACCTTGCAGCCTGCTTTGGCAAAGAGCCGCGCGGCATCTTCGCCGAATCCAGAGGAGGCACCGGTGATGAGAATAACTTTATTTTTTAGGTCAATTGCCATGGAATATTCCGCCAACTTTTTTAACCACGAAGGACACGAAGTACACTAAGAAAATCTGCGGAAAGGCTATTCGCTCGTCACTTGTCCAACCTTTGTGACCTTTGTATCCTTTGTGGTAAATTCATTCGCCTTCTTCTTGCGCTTCTTCCTTATTCAATTTCTTCGGTCGCGGCGGCTCGATGGTGGCTTCGGCTGCCAACGCGATCTTTAGCACATCATCCATGTGTTTGATGGGGATGATCTTCAATTCAGATCTGGCGGTCTTCGGCAGATCAATGAGATCCTTCAAGTTCTTTTCTGGCAGAAGGACAGTTTTCAAGCCAGCGCGGTGTGCGGCTAATACTTTTTCGCGCACGCCGCCAATAGGAAGCACGCGTCCGCGCAGGGTGATCTCGCCGGTCATGCCAATGTGTTTGAACACGGGACGTCCCGTCAGCGCAGAAATAATCGCGGTTGCCATCGTGATGCCTGCGGACGGTCCATCTTTTGGGATGCCGCCTTCCGGCATGTGGACATGGATATCCATACGCTCAAAGACATCCATTTCGATCCCAAGCGACGCCGCGCGTGATTTGATATAAGTCAGCGCTGCTTGACCGGACTCTTGCATCACATCACCCATCTGACCGGTCATTTGCAAGCCGCCTTTGCCTTCCAACACAGCAACTTCCACCGGCATAATCTCACCGCCGTTCTCCGTCCAGGCGAGAGATGTAACCACACCCACTTCATCAGTCCGTTCGGCTTCAGTTTGAAAAACCTGTTGCGGACCCAAGAACTTCTCAATTGATTCCGCTGTAATCGTGGTGGGATATTTCTTCCCTTCGGCTTTCATGCGCGCGACCTTGCGACTCACACGTCCGATCTCACGCTCCAAATTACGGACGCCCGCTTCATAAGTATATTCACGGATGATACGGCGGATCGCATCCGCTTCGAAGATCAGGTTGAGCTCGTCCACGCCGTTCTCTTCGATCTGGCGCGGAATTAAGTAGCGGTTCGCAATTTCCAGTTTTTCTTCTTCAATATAACCGGGGAACTCGATCACTTCCATGCGATCCAATAACGGCGCAGGAATATTCCCAAGGTTATTTGCCGTAGTCACAAACATAACTTTGGAAAGATCGAACGGCATTTCAAGATAATGATCGCTGAACGCATAATTCTGTTCAGGGTCCAACACTTCCAACATCGCAGAGGCGGGGTCACCACGGAAATCGGAATACAGCTTATCAATCTCATCCAACATGAACAGCGGATTCGACGTCCCGGCACGTTTCATGGTTTGGATAATTCTGCCGGGCAACGCGCCGATGTAGGTACGGCGATGTCCGCGGATCTCGGCTTCATCACGCACGCCGCCCAACGACACGCGGACAAACTTGCGCCCCAACGCATCGGCAATCGAACGACCTAATGAAGTTTTACCAACACCGGGAGGTCCAACAAAGCAAAGAATCGGCTGGCGTTCTTTCTTTGGTTTCAACGAACGGACAGCGATATATTCAAGGATACGTTCCTTGGCTTTTTTGAGTCCGTAATGATCGCGTTCCAGGATCTTTGCCGCGTTCTTTACATCGAGATTGTCCGGTGAACTGTTCGCCCACGGCAGGTCAACGATCCATTCCAGATACGTGCGGATGATGCCCACTTCCGGCGCCATCGGCGGCATTTGATTCAAGCGGTCTAATTCTTTGAGTGCAACTGCTTTTGCTTCGGGCGGCAGATTCGCCGCTTCCACTTTGGTCTTCAAGTCACTGGCGTCGCGCGTAAAGATATCGCCTTCGCCCAACTCATTTTGAATCTGCTTCATCTGCTCACGCAGATAAAACTCACGCTGACTCTTATCCACTTCGCTTTGGACACGTGAATGAATTTCATCTTCGAGTTCCAGCACGTCCACTTCCTGTGCCAGAATTTTATTCAACGCCTGCAAACGTCCGCGCACATCGAGCAGCATTAGCAGGCTTTGCTTGGCTTCATAATTCAACGCCAGCGACGTGGCAAGCATATCCGCCAGCCAACCGGGTTCAGAAATATTCATCGCAAATAAATGCGCCTCTTCGGGGATCGTCCGATCAAGCTGTACGCAGCGGTCGAAGAGGTCCAAGGCTGATCGCATGAGCGCCTGCGTTTGGCGGTCACCAGTTTGAGGCTCAGTAATGACGCGCGCTCGCACCATCAAGTAAGGCGTCGTGCGGATGAACTCCACGATCTCCACGCGGCGGCGTCCCTGCACCAACGCAGAGTGCGAGCCATCCGGCATTGCCAGCAACCGCCCCACCGCCAGCTCCACACCCACTTGCAGGAAATCGCCAACGCCCGGGTTGTCCAATTCAGCATCGGTTTGCGTGAGCCCAATAATGGTCTGCTCTTTGCGCTGCGCCTCTTCGACCGCGAGCAGTGAAGCCTCGCGCCCCACAAAGATCGGCGAGACCATGCGCGGAAAAACCACCAGATCGCGCAACGGTAACACCGCGGCTTCGATCATGCCCTCGGCATTCGGTTCGCGATTGGGAATGCGGTACAACTCCTCTGTACGCTGCGAGAGGGTTAGGTCAAAATTATCTTCTTCTTCGTTCCACTCTTTTGGATGACTCATTTTCCATTCCGTGTAGGGGCGAAGCAATGCTTCGCCCCTACGAGTTTATTTTATTCCATGCCAGCATCACTTCCGCCGTTACGAACATACTGCCAGCGGATAGGACAATGCTACCATCTTTTTTGGAGTTTTCCAGCGCGCGCATCAACGCGGATTCAACCGGACTCACCGCTTCAGACTCCAACCCAGCCTGCTTCGCCAACTCGATAATTTTCTCTGGCTCCAACGCCCGCGGATGGTCGGCACGCGTCACGATGAGTTTCTTGATCTTCGGTTTCAGCTCCGCAAACATGCCGGGAAGATTCTTATCCTCCGACGCGCCAAAGATGAGATAAACCTGCTTGCCTGGGAAATACGTTTCGAGTGTTTCATTCAGCTTGGCGAATGAGTCCTGGTTATGTGCCGAGTCAAAAATGACTGGCGGCTCGCGGCGGGCAATCTCAAAGCGGGCTCGCCATTTTACTTGAGAAAATCCCTTTTGGATGGCTTCATCAGGTATTGGAATACCGCTGGTTTTGAGGGCAGTATAAGCGGTTACGGCGTTTTCGAGCTGATGGCTGCCAAGCAAAGGCAGTTGCAGGTCTAAGGTTGAATGTCGCAGGCTATCGGTAATATGAAGCGATTGTCCATCCAAAGATGAGTTGATAAGCTCAAACTCTACTTCTTTTCCAACCAGAAAAAATTCCGAACCCACTATCTTGCCTACACGCTCCAAGACTTCGAGAGCTTCTGCTTTTTGCGGTGACGAGACTACAGGGACGCCTTGTTTGATAATGCCCGCCTTCTCCCCTGCGATCTTCGCGAGCGTATCTCCGAGCACCGCCATATGATCATACGAGAGTGAGGTGATCACCGAAACCTGCGGCATGACAACATTCGTCGCATCGAGCCGCCCACCCAAGCCGACTTCAATCGCCGCCGCAGTGCAGCCTTGCTTTGCAAATGCCAGAAAGCCAAGCGCAGTGGTAATCTCAAAGGTCGTAAGTTTGGGAATCCTCGCCACAGCGGGTTTGACCTCTTCCACCAACTCGACCATGAACTCATGCGAGATCGGCTCGCCGTTGACCTGAATCCGCTCGCAGTAATCCAGCAAATGCGGCGAGGTATATAACCCAACCTTATATCCCGCCGCCTGCAGCGCAGACGCGCACAGCGCCGACACCGAGCCTTTGCCCTTCGTCCCTGCCACATGGATGATGGGATATTTCGCTTGCGGATTGCCAAGAGCTTCCATCAATGCGAACATGCGGTCCAGGTTGAACTCAGCCTTGGCAAGTTCGGAGGAATGTTTCAGGCTATAATCCACGAAAGAATAGAGGTAATCAAGGGCTTTGTTGTAGGCGGTTTCGATGTCAGTCATGTGCGGGATTGTAAAACGTAATCCGTCTTAAGTAAACAGGGATACAAGTAAACATGTATCCACGTTCCTTGTTTACATATCTACTTGTATACTTGGCCTATGATCGCCACCCTCACCATCCATCTTCACCTCCCTGCCTGCGCATCGCTCAAAGAAAAGCGCGGACGGATCAAGCCGCTCATCTCACGCTTGCATCGTGAATTCAATATCTCTGTGGCTGAAATGGATTTGCAGGACAAATGGGACGAAGCTATTATCGTCTGCGCGATGGTTGGGAATGATCATGCGTTTTTACAGTCCGCTTTGGGGAATGTGGCAAAATGGGTCGAGGGGAATTGGTCGGATGGGGATGTATGGGATACGAAAATAGAGGTTTTGTAGGGGCGGGGTCTTCCCGCCCTGTGTGGTTTCATAGCAACGAGGCGAGTAGACCTCGCCCCTACATTTGGAGGTAAACATGGATTTAGGATTAAAAGATAAACGCGCACTCATCACCGGTTCATCACGTGGACTGGGTTATGCAACCGCATTACAACTTGCGAGGGAAGGTTGTATGGTCGCGGTCAATGGACGCGACGAAGGCAAAGTCAAAGCGGCGGCAGAAAAAGTAAACAAGGAAACAGGTACACACGTAGTAGGAATCGCAGGAGACGTGAGCGATGCGTCCACGACGGAAGCGTTGATCGAGTCCACTGTCGCAGCGCTGGGCGGACTCGATATCCTGATCACCAACGCAGGCGGACCCCCAGCAGGATCATTTGAATCATTCGATGAAGTGGCATGGCAAAAAGCTGTGGATGTGTCTTTCATGAGTCATGTGCGCTTGATCCGCGCGGCACTGCCGCATTTACGCAAATCATCTGCGTCGAGTGTGTTGACGGTAACTTCATTTACAGTCAAACAACCGTTATCAAATCTAGTGCTCTCGAATAGCGTGCGGCTGGCAACCATCGGTTTGACCAAGTCACTGGCGCTGGAACTCGGCAAGGACGGGATACGTTTTAATTCCATTCTGCCTGGCTGGACAGAGACGGAACGCGTTCAGGATCTGATGGCGTTTCGTGCAAAGAACAATCAAACAACTGTGGATGAAGAAATTTTAAAATTAACGAGTGATATTCCGCTGGGACGCATCGGGCAACCGGAAGAGTTCGCGAACGTGGCGACATTTCTGGTTTCGTCTGCGGCATCTTATGTCAATGGCATCATGCTCACGGTGGATGGCGGCATCGTGAAGGGCACGCTGTAAGTATGTCATTCTGAGGGAGCGCTTGTGGCGACCAAAGAATCTCTTCTATAGTCAAAGCGAGACTCTTCGCCTTCGGCTCACATCGTCCCGACACTTGCACCGAGCGCAAGTACGGTGTGTCCTTCGAGAGAGTGACATGAAAATTTACGATTGGAGAATCATGGAAGAAAAAAATTGTCTCAATTGCGGAAAGTCAGATGAAAAAGTCCCTTTAGCGAATTTGGTCTTCAAAGGTGAAGCGAAATATATTTGCGCGCAATGCTTCCCAACCCTCATTCATAAGATCCATCTGCTGGCTGATAAACTTCCAGGCGTGGAAATCCCTGGGTCTGATGCGCATTAAGTCAACACAGCATGAGTAAACTTTCTTTTCTCGCCCGCACCTCGATACTAATCGCGTTCTTTTTTACCATTGATAAAGTCCTTGCCTTTGTACGCGTGGGGATCATTTCACGAATCTATACCGACAAAATTGGTTTACTGGATGTGTTCAATTCCGCGAACAACGTGCCCGATGTGTTGTTCGCGTTGATCTCAGGCGGCGCGCTGGCGATGGCGTTCATCCCGTTGATGAGCGATTACCTCACCACCAAGGGACGCGCAGCCGCATGGGACTTGTTCTCGCGCGTTGCCAATCTGGCGTTTGTCGTCACAGGGCTGGCGGCAATTGTGATCGCGATTTTTGCACAGCAACTCGTGGATAATGTAATCGTCCCTGGCTTCACCGCCGAGCAAAGACTGCTGGTCGCTGAATTGATGCGGTTAAATCTAGTCAGCACCATTATCTTTTCGATCAGCGGACTGGTGATGGCAAGCCTGCAAGCTAATCAGCATTTTCTCTTACCAGCGCTGGCACCCATTCTCTATAACGTCGGTCAGATCTTCGGCGCGTTGATCTTTGTGCCGCGCTTCGGGATTCAAGGTTTGGTGTACGGTGTCATTCTCGGCGCAGTATTGCATCTGGCGATTCAACTTCCCGCGCTATCCAAATTTGGTTTCAAATGGACTCCCGCACTCGACCTGCGAAACACAGGTCTGCTCGAGGCGCTCAAATTATTGGGTCCGCGCTTGCTGACGATGGGCGGCATTCAATTAATCGTGATCGCGCGCGATTTTCTGGCCTCGCATCTCGGGCAGAGCGGCGCCGTGACGTCACTGGCATTCGGCTATATGATCATGCAAGTGCCTGAGACGATGCTCGGAACAGCGATCGCCACCGCCATGCTTCCGACTTTGGCTGAACTCGCTGCCCGCGAAGATTGGGCTGAATTCCGTTCAACGATCGAACGTGGACTCCGGGTCTTGATCGCCCTCACCATTCCGATTGCGGCGGTCATGGCGGCTGGCATCAATCCGCTCGTGCGCGCGGTCTTCGGCTTCAACGCCGAGACATCCACTTTGATCACCTGGACAACACGCGCCTATCTCCTCACGCTGACCGGCTTTTCGATTCAGGAAGTTGCGGCACGTTCTTTCTACGCCCGCAAAGAACCGCTGTATCCGTTATATGCGGTGGCATTACGCCTGGCAATGTTCCTGGGAATCGGGTATTTGGGAATTACCTTTTTCAAATCCGTTGGCGCGCCGGTCATTGCATTTGCTGAGATCGCGTTGCTGGTCGAATCGATCATTCTGTTTATCTGGCTGAGCAACAAGATGCACCAACCCATCGTCGTGTGGAGCGCGGTCGGTAGAGGCGTAGTCGCTGCGCTGATCGGAGGCGTAACAGCTTACAGCTTGGCAGTGATCGTTCCCGGCTCCGCAGTATTGACTGCGTTGCTGGGCATGGTCGTCGGCGGACTCATCTGCATCCCGATCATCTGGTCTGAGATTAAATTGTTCTTAAAACTATGAAACGAGGTGACAGTCACTTTAAAAGTGACTGTCACCTGTTAGGATATAATTACCCCCTATGATTCAAAATTCTGGCAGCACACAACCCAGCAAGCCCATCCAAAGAAGCGGACGCGGCCGCTCATTTCTGGTCAGCGCACTGATCATTCTCGTCATCGCGGCGCTCACCATCTTATTTGGTTATCAACAGGGGATTTCGGTCCGCAAGCAAAACCAATCCACGGTGATCACACAGCAACTCACCGAGCAATTTCAGTTTGCCAATGATGATCTCCAGGCTGGCAGATACGAGATTGCAAAACAACGCCTGGAATTTATCATCACGAACGACCCGACCTTCCCCGGTGTACAGGAAAAATTGACCCAGGTGCTGGTGCTGATGAACGTGCCGACCCCCACCATTACGCCATCGCCTGTGCCGACTCCTGATTTCAGCGGAGCTGAACAAGCCTACGCTCGCGCAAATCAACTCATCGCCGCGCAGGATTGGCCCGGTGCATTAAACGCGCTCGATCAAATGCGCAAGCTTGATAAGACCTACCAACAATCACAAGTGGACGGCATGTATTATTTTGCGCTGCGCAATTATGGTTACGACTTGATTATCAACCAGGGCAACCTCGAAGGCGGCATCTATCAACTCACGCTGGCAGAACGTTTTGGTCCGCTTGATCGCGATACCAACGGCTTGCGCGAGGGCGCCCGCGTCTACCTGATCGGCGCCTCGTTCTGGGAATTGGATTGGGCACAAGCCATCTTCTATTTTGACCAAGCCCGTAACTGGGGCAACCTTTGGGATGGCACCATGACCTCGTCCGAGCGGTATTGGTTTGCCTCCATGCGCTATGCCGATGAATTGTACGCGCAGGGGAAACTCTGCGAAGAAGGCGAAGCCCGGGTCTATTATGAAAGCGCCCAAACGATCGCCGCGCTCGATAAAGTTGCCCAAAAGAATTATAACGACCTCATGCTGGTGTGCAATCCCGCCACGCCAACCATCGACCTGACCGCCATCGTCACACCGACGGTGATTGTTGAAACACCTACCGTACCGCCAACCTCCTACCCATGATCTCTGCTCCCCCCACCTGGGCATTGGCGCTCATCTATTGGTTACACATGCTTGCCACCGTGGTATGGGTTGGCAGTCTTGCTGCGATCTCCTTCCTCGTCTTGCCGGCTATGAAGCGCACACTGAACGCAGAGACCCAACTTATCTTCCTCGAAGCCATGCAAAAACGGCTCGAGCCGATCGCTTGGTTCAGTATCAGCTTATTGATCGTGACCGGTTTATTCCAGATGAGTCTCAACCCGCACTACGATGGCTTTCTCTCCACAAGCACGCAATGGTCCCTCGCCATACTAACCAAACACATTTTGGGGATCATCATGGTTGTCGTCAGCGCCATCCAAACCTGGGAAGTCATTCCAGCCATTCGCCGCGGCATCCTGCTTTCGAAAAAACACGACAACGCCGAAGAACTGGATACCCTACGCCGACGTGAGATCACCCTCCTGCGCATCAATTTTGGACTCTCCGCCCTGATCCTGGCAGCGACAGCTTTCGCCCGCGCCTCATAGGACTTCCGTGAATCAAACAGCCCGTCTCTTTCTATGAGACGGGCTGTTTCTGTTTAATTTATCTTTTCCAAGCGGACGCCTTTTTACGGCACCTTCACGGTAAAGTCATAGCGCTGAACCACTACAGTCCCAGCACCAAAGCGGACGCCAACCACCACAGAAACCGGCACAACGCCGCCGGGCATCTTCGCAGTGGAACCCTTCGCCTGGAAGGTCACGCGCAGGGTTGCTGCCGTATTCTGCCCCACACGGTCGCCGCCTTGAACAGCCACAACGCCTTTACCGGCATATTGAAAATCAGGCATGGCTTGTGCGGAGGTGAACTGCTGATCGCTGGTAACTTGTACGATGACGGTATATGTATCGCCCACATTCATCGTGGAGGGCAAACCCTGCACGAGCTTGAACTTCGTTCCTGGCACCGGTGCCGCAGCAGACAATACGCCTGTCAGTAACACCATCAAAGCCACTAGACCAATGAGTGAAAAAATTCTTTTTGACATGAGATTTATCCTTTATAAGGTTATCTCAGTGTAATATAAATTCTAATTTTATAGCCAACAAATCTGCATAGTTACAAGATTAAAAAGTTACAACTTGATCAGTTCTGGAACCAATGTACCTGTGAGATCATACGCCATCGCGCCTGTGATGCGCACGGGAACAAGGCTCCCGATCTTTGCATCACCTTCGATAAAGACCAACCCATCGATCTCAGGCGCATCCCGATAGGAGCGCCCGATACTGATGCCCTTATCCTTGCCTTCTACCAACACGTCCAAGGTTTTACCAACATAAGATTGGTTGACCTGCATGGAAATCCCCTGTTGCAATTCCATCAAGCGTTCAAAACGATCCTGCTTCACCTCGGCAGGGACCGGGTCGCCGAGCGGCTCACTGGTAGTACCCGGCTCAAACGAAAACTGGAACGTGCCCACCCGATCAAAGCGGATCTCCTGCACAAAATCGTACAACGCTTGATATTCTTCCTCGGTCTCACCGGGATAACCAACAATGAAAGTCGTACGAATGGCAAGGTTCGAAATTTTCGAACGCATCTTGCCGAGTGTCTTATGTACCCACTCAATATTCGATGGGCGGCGCATACGATACAAGGTTTTGGGATGCGCGTGTTGTAACGGCATATCGAGATATGGCAGAACCTGCTTACTGGACGCCATGACATCGATCAAGCGATCAGTGACATAACCGGGATAGGCATACATCACCCGAATCCAATCCATATCAGGGACAGAGGTTGTGATCTGTTCCAAAAGAATCGCCAAGCCATCTTTCATGCCCAGATCATGACCATAATCAGTTGTATCCTGCGCGATCAGGATCAACTCACGCACACCCGCATCACGCAAGCGCCGCGCTTCATTGACGATCACATCAACCGGACGCGAAACTGCCGTCCCTTTGATGAGTGGAATGGCACAGAACGCACACGGGCGGCGGCAGCCATCTGCCACTTTGAGGTAGGCACTTGCTCCCGCCACAGAGGCGCGCAAGGCCTCGTGTTCATCAATGCCAACAGTTTTATCTTCGGGTAAATGATACAACGGCTCAGGGTGCGGACCTTTGCGAAGTTCGCGCACCACCTGCACAATATCCATCCAGCGCCGGGTGCCTAAGACACCGTCAACGCCGGGGACCTTCTCAACAACTTCAGATCCATAGCGTTGGGTCAGGCAGCCCGCCGCGATCAAAAGCTGGTTGCTGCGTTTGCCTTCAGCGAGTTCGCGCAAGACATTGATGGACTCTTGTTTTGCCGGTCCAATAAATCCACAGGTATTTACGATCAGCACATTCGCATGCGCTGGGTCATCCACAGAATAATAGCCATCACGGAGCAAGAGTTGAGCCATGGAATCTGAATCCACGGTATTTTTGGCACAGCCAAGGGAGACTAGATGAAAAGTATTTTTCGACACAGGCAATATTCCTATAAAGTTTATTCTACAAATAGTATGTTATGGCGCAGGTGTACTAGATAGTACAGGCGTACTTGATGGCACGGGCGTTAGCGTAGACGGCAAAGTAGAGGTTGGCGAAACCGTGCTTGTAGGTGTCAAAGAAGGTTGGGCAGTCGGGGTGATGATCTGATCAGCGAGATAGATATTGCTGACCACTTGTCCCAGCCCGCCCAGCAGGCCCAAGTCCCGTCCATTATAGACGATGCGGATGGCTGCGCCGCTTCCAACCAGGACTTCGATCTGATTCTCCGCCTCGAACGGATACGCCGTCCCGGGCACGACACGGCCATTGAAAACCTCTTTCCCATCCACAACCACGCGCATAAACGTGCGTTCAACTGCCACCAGATTCACTTGCACATTGACATTTAAATTTTGGGTAGGGATCAAAATAGTCACTGTGGCTTCGGGGAAGGATTCAACAGGCGCTAAAGTTGCAGTCGGCGTGATCAACGCAGGGTCAGGTGATGCAAGCAAGACATCTGAGATGGATGGCGCGGTTGGCTGAACTTCGCGCAGGCTTTGAATCATCATCACGCGGTTGATGCCCCAAATGGAAAAACCGATCAAGAGCACCGCCATGCCCACACCAAAGATCATATCACCTGCAATGAAATTACGAATCGATGGAACATTGCTTACGATCGGCTGACCCGGCTGGCGTGTGGGCTTTTGGGGATTCTTCTCACGATGGCGCGCTTGTAATGCATCGGCATAACGGAGCAGGATGGCATCTACGTCGAGGTCAAGGAAGGTGGCGTAATTTGATAGCATACCCCGCGTCTGAACAGTGGACGGCAGATCATCCATGGCGCCTTTTTCGAGGGCTTCCAAATAATGAGCCTTGACGTGCGTGTTCCGTTCTACTTCACCAAGATGCAGGCTGAGGAGTTCACGCCGCTTGCGGAGTTCGGCGCCGATCTCCTGAAAGATCTGCGTGGATTCTAGACTCTGGAGCGCAGGAGGTTGTTCCTGCATATCGGACAGCGAGCTGTCCGACTCCAAAGCTTGTGCCTCCAGAGTCTTTGTCCGTGCGGGCATGGCGGAGCTTATTCTATTCAGCCAGGTTTGCCAGAGACTTTCATTGACATCCAGTTGCGGTGTTTCTTCTGGTTGTTGTGATTCAATCGGCGCTTCAATCGCGGGCTCAGGTTCAATTTGAACAATCGGCTCCACGACGATCTCGAGTTGTAGTTCCGCAACAGGTTCTGGTTCAGGCATATCCTGAGCAACTTCAACGGGCTCAGCTTTTTTACGTCCACGACGTTTGGGTTTTTCAGGAGTCGCCTCAGGTTGAGATTCGGTTTGGGAGGCTGAATCAAGCTCCGGCTGAGTAAGAGGCGCCACTGGTTGAGCAGATGTGATCTCGAGAGTTTGAGTCGCTGGAAGGTCAGATAAATCCCCGGGTCCGACAATTTCATCCAAAGGTTTTGGTTCAGAACGCATTTCATCGAGAAGCTGTTCAATATTCAGCCCCAGATATTCGGCGTAGTTACGCAGAAAGCCGCGCGCCTGCACAGGCGAAGGCATGGCAGATAGATCATCCGCTTCCAACGCTTGCAAATAAGGGGCACGGATGCGCGTGGCTTCTGAGGCTTTTTCAAGCGTGAGATGCTGCTCTTCGCGCGCCTGTTTGAGTTTCTGACCGAGGGTTTGCGTCATGATATGTAAAGCGATGCCATGGATAAGCGAAGCAATCCTGTGGATAAACGAAACATCACCAGCACCCCACCGAACGGGAATGAACTGGTGATGTCATGGTTGCTGGAATTTAAACTAGGCTTCAGCAGTTTCAGCAGCTGGAGCTGCAGGTGTTTCAGGTGCAGCTTCTTCAAGGGCTTCACCATCACGGTGGACAATGATCTTAACTTCAGGGACAAGATCCATTGTGAGGCGGACACGAGCGATAAAATCACCAAGTGTGCGGATGGGCTGCATTTCGATCTGCTGTTTTTTGACTTCGAAACGGGTCTTCTCCTGGATGGCAGTCGCCACATCTTGGGTGGTAATGGAGCCATAGAGTTTACCGGTATCACCAGCCTTGGCAGAGAAAACGAGGACAACACCGTTGATGTGCGAAGCGAGATCTTTCAACTCTGAGTTCTGTTCGGTACGGCGGACATCAGCCTGCGACTTGATCCGATCAACCTGCCTGAGCGCGCCAGCAGTAGCGAGCACTGCCAAACCTTGCGGAAGCAGGAAGTTGCGACCATAACCATCGGCGACCTTTTTGATGTCACCGGCACGACCCAGTTTGTAAACGTCTTTGGTAAGTAATACTTTCATGTTTTAAGCCCTTTCTGGCTAGTAGTGGTATACCGCACGAATGCGGTTTGAAGCGAAGGGTACTACGCTTCGGGGCGGTATTGTAACACAAGATACTCAAGTTCATAAAATCATGTTATGGGCTTGAATGTGGCTTTCTCAGCCTCAGCAAAAACCCTGCCTAAGAGTAGGGAAAACCCTACTGTCAAAATTCAAGTTGTGTCAATGTTGAATCATTTCAGGAGCATTGCCAAGGGCTTTCCAACCTTGAAATCGGTTCTTTCTTTTCTGCAAATGTCAATGAGGATTATCCCTGATATAGTTGCGGAAGTTGTTCAACAAAAATATTTTATTAAACAAGGAGTTCGTAAAATCATGTTTCAATCTCGTTCTATCAAGTTGTTCGTCGTTGTCATTGTAGTATTGGTATTTGCCACTGCAGCTTTCGCATTTGCGGCGACCAACACCGTACCCACCAGCTACGCCGGTGAAGGTTCCAGCGCGATCAGTGGTTACACCGTGACCAACCTCGTGTATAACCTCAACGCGACCAACCCGTCCAATATCGATAGTGTCACCTTCACCTTGAGCGCCGCCGCCACTACTGTGAAAGCCAGCCTCGTATCCGGAACTTTCTACACCTGCACAAACACCTCCGGCAATAACTGGTCCTGCACAACCACCTCCCCGCAGGCGACCGTTTCTGCCGCCACCACCCTGGACATCATCGCCCGCGACCACTAATCCAGAATAAAACCAGGCAGGTACCTGGACCAATACATGAGCCTGCATTCACTTCGCCACGGAGCAAAATCCGAAAGCAATCTGAATTGCAGGCTCAATTATTTTGTCAATATAATTTTGGCGCTATTATGATCATAACTCGCAAAAATTCGCAAACTTTTTTTTCCGCATTATTACTTGTCAGCATGTTGGTGATTTGGCTTATATTCGCGCCGCTGCAAGCTGGCGGCCAGGCGGCCTATATCGTGGTCATCGGAAAGAGCATGGAGCCCAAATTCCATCGCGGCGACCTTGTCATCGTGCAACGCGCAACAAATTACATAGTCGGTGATATTGTGGCATATAAAAATGCCCAGTTAAACAGCAATGTAATTCACAGAATCATCGACATGCAAATAAATCGCTTCGTCCTAAAAGGCGATAACAACTCCTGGGTCGATACGTATCAGCCCTCGAAAGCAGAAGTAATTGGAAAATTATGGATCCATATTCCAGGCGGCGGATTGGTCTTACAGCGCATCCGCACCCCGTTAAACATGGCGCTCATTGCAGGCGCTTTGGCTGGATTTTTAATGGTCAGTATGTTTAATGAAAAGACGAAAGGCAATAAACGCATGAATAATCAATCTTTGCGCGAATGGTTCAGCAGGCTGAAAGGCAAAGCTGTCTTCGCTTCAGCTCTGCACCCCACAACTGATTCGCATCAAACAGCTGCTTCTAATCCTAAACTTTCTCTAGCTCGAGAAAACTCAATTCAATTAACTGGGACTGTCACCGAAACGCTGCTCTTTCTGCTGGGCGTGGTCACATTCGCTGCTCTTATTCTTGGCATTATTTCGTTCACTCGCCCCACCACGATCAGTACACCAAATGATGTCGTTTATCAAAACATTGGTTTGTTCTCTTACTCCGCCTCGGTCCCAGCGGGCGTTTATGATGCCAATACTTTACAAACCGGTGAACCGATCTTTCCAAATTTGACCTGCTCAACGCAATTAAACTTCCATTATGCCTTGATCGGGGATTCGTTGAGTAATATTACGGGAAGTTATCAAATCATCGCACAGATCATCGAACCTCAGAGTGGCTGGCAACGTACCATTACCCTGTCACCTGAAACGGCATTCACGGGGAGTTCATTTGACGCTAACACCAAGCTCAATTTCTGCGATGCTATTAAACTTACTAATGCTCTGGAAGAGCAAACTGATTTTCATCCCACCCAATATACTTTATTGATCACACCAGATATAACGGTTTCCGGGAAAATTTCGGGGCACGATCTGCAGAATGCAAGCTACCAGCCCCAGTTAACATTTAGATATGACCGGTTCAACTTCTCAGTAGTTAAAGCTGACCCGGCGACAAATCCGTTCAACCAGACACAGGCTGGATTCATCCGCGAGAATCTTCAAATATCCAACACCCTATCTTTATTTGGCTGGCATCCAACCATAATGACTCTACGCGTGGTCGCCTTGATTGGTTTGCTATTATCTGGAATTGGAATATGGCTGCTTGCCAACTCCATTCAAGCGGTTACCAGCAAAAATCCTGAATCAGCTATTCAATTGCGTTATGGATCGATATTAATAGAGACCCACAACACAGACACGAATAGCTCATCTCATATCGTAGACGTTCAATCGATAAATGATCTGGCGAAACTGGCAGAACGCTACAACACTGTGCTCCTGCATGAGAGCACGAATGACAATCATGCCTACTTTGCAAATACGGCCGGGACAACCTATCGCTATGTGATCAAATCTCAAACGGAGTCATCCGAATGATCAATCGCACTTTTGCACGTTTCGCTGTTTTATTATTGATCGCCCTGATCATTGTCAGCGCAGGGTCAGCTGTTGCCGCTACGAATACATTGCCAGCATCGCGGCTGGATGAAGTTACGAGCGCCATCAATGCAAATGCCCTTAAGCCAACTGTTTGTTCAGCAATCGCCCTAACGAAAATAGTCATATGCACTGGCGGCAACTGTGATGGCACAGCCGCTAGTGAATTGATCATAGGAACGTCGGCAGGTGAAAGAATCAGAGGCCGTGGCGGTACAGACTGCATTGTCGGCGGCGATGGAGATGACCTGCTTGTTGGTAACGGTGCAAGCGACGTTTGTATCGGCGGTCCAGGCAACGACACATTCAACACCTGTGAAACGCAAATACAATAAATATCGCCTGAAAAAGGCTTTCAAATAAAAGAAAAGGCTCCAACTTCGGTTGGAGCCTTTTCTTTTATTCAGGAAAACAAAATAATATACATAAAACCAAAATATTTGATTTAATATAAAATATATTGACATTTTCAAAAATTAATGCTATCCTAGCGCAACTCGGAGAAAACCATGCCCCTTATTCCACAATCCTGCCCAAGTTGCTCTTCCCCGCTTGCCGTTACCCAGCTTACCTGCACATCCTGCGGTACAGGCGTTGTCGGCAAATTCGAACTTTCCCCATTTTTTCGCTTGCAGCCTGAAAGCCTCAAATTTCTTGAGGTCTTCGTTCGCAACCGCGGCAATGTCAAGGAAGTGGAACGCGAAACCGGAGAATCCTATTGGGCGATCCGCCGCCAACTGGATGAAGTGATCGCCGAAATGGGCTTTGAAGAGCAGCCTAAAACAGCCGATCTTTCCACTCAACGCCAGGAAATTCTAGCGCAGCTTAGTCGTGGCGAAATCAACGTACAAGAAGCCACCCGCCTCCTCAACCAACTGAATAAAAACTAACCAAAGGAGAAAACCATGAACGGACCTAAAGAGCATTTAATGATTCTGGACATGATCGCAGAAGGAAAGATCACCCCCGCAGAAGCCGAGGAACTCTTCAAAGCCATGGGCGAGATAAAAACCGACGCTTCGGACTCACCGGTACCTGCTGCGCCTCAACCGCCTTCACCTCCCTTTCCGCCTGCTCCCCCTCAGTTCCCCACCAACCCCACCAGTGGACAACCCTTCAAAGACCTTGTCGCCGCCCTGCGTGATGCCGGTATTGACCACATTACCATCAGCGATGCACAGGAGATGCAAGATCACAACCTCACTGCTGAATACATCCACGAAATGCTCGCTCTTGGACTGGAACCCGATGGCCTGGGTGAATGGGTCAACCTGCGCGTTCATGACATTACGCCACGCTACGTTCGCGAGCTGCGAGACATGGGCGTCACCGATGTAGACACTGACGAACTCATCGAACTTAGCCTTCACGAAGTCTCTGCCAAATATATTTCTGAACTCCACGAAATGGGACTCAAAGACCTCGATATCGACGAACTTGTAGAATTAAGCAACAACGATGTCTCGCCAAAATACATTGCAGAGCTGCGTGACGCCGGGCTCAAAAATCTCGATGTCGACGAACTGATCGAGCTTAGTCAGCACGATGTTTCAATAAAATACATTATGGAATTACGCGAACAGGGACTCAAAGATTTTGATGTGGATGATCTCGTCGAACTCAGCAATCATGATATTTCCCCAAAATTTATCGGGGAGCTCAAAAAGCTCGGGGTCAAGAAATTTGACGTGGACGATCTGGTCGAACTTGGCACGCACAATGTTTCACCCGAATTTATCGCCCAGATGCAAGAATTCGGCTTCAAGAACATCGACATCGATGAACTTGTTGAATTGAGCGTCCACAACATCGAACCTGAGTTTCTAAAAGCTCTGCACGATCTCGGTCTCAAAGACCTGGAAGTTGACGAAATAGTTGAACTGGGCGTCCACAATGTCACTGCCCGTTATCTTTTAGAAATGAAGGAAGCTGGTTTCAGTTTGGGTAAATCAGATGTTGACGAGATCGTGGAGCTACGCATCCACAACGTTACTCCGCGCTTTGTCCGTGAAATAAGCGAAATGGGATTCAAAGATCTAGCGATCGACGAACTGGTTGAGTTGAGCATCCATCACGTCACGCCGCGCTTTATCCGCGAGATGCGCCAGAAATACGGTGAGCACCTCAGCATTCAGAATCTACTAGATATGCGTCTCCATGGCGTGGACGAAGACATGCTCGAGGAAATCCGCTCGGCAGGGACAAGCGTCAGGAGATAGAATCAGCCATCCCGGCGCGTGAAGCGGGTCTCAATCCCCCATTAAAAGAAAAGAGGCTCGATGTAAATCATCGGGCCTCTTTTCTTTGTTAATTCATATTCATAAACCCGAACATCCGCCACATGCCCTTCATCATACCGTGGGCAAAATCTGGTTTCAAGAATTGATTCGGGCATGAGCCGGGAATCACCTCGATCCCGTTGGCTTTGCACATCTCCACCGCGGATTGTGAAACGCTGGTCATGCTCGCTGCCAAACCGGGCTTGGTGCCCATCATGCAGTGCATCCAAACATGCTTAACGCCCAACTCCACACATTGACCAACGATCTGTTCGGTCACTTTGGGGTTGGCAAGGATGAACACCGCCTCCGGTTTTTCAGGCAGGGATTTCAAGTCCGCATAGCACACATTACCATCATAAGCAGTGATGCGCGGATTCACCGCATAGACTTGATAGCCATTTTCTTTGAATTTTTTATACGCCAGATTACAGCCGGTCTCGCGCTTGTCGGATACTCCCACAACCGCAATGCGCTTTTTCGCAAGAAAGTTTTTTACCAGATCATCTACCTTTGCCATAGTTGCCTCCATACAATACAGAACAGTGTCCCTGTTTATGTGATCAAAATGATTATATGCAACTCGTTCCCGGCGCACAGTGATGAAAGTCACTGATCTACTTGCATCAAAATCTTGTTTACCTATTTGGGCTTTTATCCTATAATCCATCCAATTCATCCAAACAGAGAGAGACATTATGGCGCCTTCGGGTCAATACTTCTTTATCAGTTATAGCCGCGCAGATACAGCCTTGCAGCAAAAAATCGTAGCTGGGTTGCGTGAACGCGGTATAAACGCTTGGGTCGATATAGAAAACCTGGTGCCTGGTTCCCCAGCTTGGGAACGTGAGATCGAAAAGTCCATCCGCGGTGCCTCTGGCATCATTGTGCTCCTTTCCCCTGATTCAAACAATTCAGAATGGGTCCGGCGCGAGATCAGCTTTGCAGAAGAAAATGATAAGCGTATTTTCCCGATCCATATTCGCGGCGATGAGAACGACTCGATCCCACTGCGACTCTCCAGTCATCAACGCGTGGACCTGCGCCGCAATTTCAGCACGGGGCTCGATAATCTTGCCAATGCGCTAAAAGACCATCTCGGCGTTACTTCTGTGAACATTAAGATCAACGCCGAAGTCAGGAAACCATCGAAGCCACCCGTTACCATTGACCTGAAAAAATTCGGCCTGCCTGCTGTCCTTGTTCTGATCGGTCTGTTGTGCATCGGTGGTATCGCAACCGCCGCGAGTCTGCTTTCAAAGGTAAATGTGGACACGCCCCAAGGTCCGACCGATACACCGCCCGTAGTGCTTGATGGCACAACGCCCAGCGCAACTGAACCCACTACCAATTATCCCGAGCCGACCGGGAAGATCATATACACCTGCAGCATCAAAGGCGACGAAGTCTGCATTATCAATCCCGATGGCTCAGGTTGGCAGCAACTGACAGACTCCCAGTATGCCGCGTTCAACGCATCCTTATCGCCAGATGGACAAAAGGCTGTATATGTGATCAGCAACGGAAAATACACAGAGGTCCTCGACCTGAATCTTGATTCCGGAAACTCGGTCCAATTGACCGATCTCGGTAAAAATGTTGGTTCGCCTGAAATCTCGCCAGACAACAAAACCATTATTTTCCATTATCACTCTGGCAACAGCTACACATCACTTTGGATCATGAACCGGGATGGCAGCAACCCGCACGAGTTTTATAGTTCTCCCAGCAAAGATGTCCACGATGCCACCTGGTCGCCGGATGGTAAGCAGATTCTATTTGCGATGGGCAAAAACGACAGCAACAAGTTCTACATCATGGACTTTGGCGGCGGTGACCCAAAACTGGTCAACGACACAATCGATTCGCGCGGACGCAGCGACTGGTCCAACGATCTGATCTCGTTCGACCAGGGTCAGCCCTACTTGCACAATGTCTTCCTGATGAACACCGATGGCAGTGATCTGCGCCAGGTCACACAGGGCAACAACTCGCAAGGCGCCAGCCTCTCCCCCGATGGCATGTGGGTCGCTTTCACTGCCTACACTGCCGATTCAAAACAAAACCCGGATTCCTGTGAAATCTTTATCATGCATATCGACGGATCGGACATAAGACAATTGACAGATAACAGTTACTGCGACTACCAGCCGAGATGGGGAAAATAAAACCGCTTCATTCGCAGCCGATGCCTGTTTCGGCTGCGAATAGTGTAACCGCTCTGATAAGGAATATGTATGCCCACCCAATCAATCGGTCACGTATTTATTAGCTATAGCCGCAAGGACAATGATGTCATGCGGCGTATTGTCGCATTCCTGCGAAAACAGGGCATCAAAATATGGTTGGATAATGAAAATTTGATTCCGGGCACACCCATTTGGGAAGAAGAAATCGAAAAGGCGATCAACACCGCTTCTGCTGTTGTTGTTGTGATGTCCCCCGATTCCAAGAATTCAGAATGGGTACGCAGAGAAATCAGCCTAGCTGATCAAAATCGCTTACGAATTTTTCCAGTACTAGTCCGAGGTGACGAAGAGACATCCGTCACATTGCGATTGATCACACGTCAACACATAGATTTACGAGAAAATGAAGATGCGGGACTAAACACATTACATACCGCGCTTGCCCAATTTCTGGATGAGCAAGAACGGGCGGCGCCTAAAAGGCTCGTCAGTGAAAGCGCAGAACAGGGTATCGTCGAGAAAGATGAACGGGAGCAAGCTTTGGACGAGGCGGCTGATAAAACAGCTTCTGAGAAAATATCTACCGAACTCGACTTTAGGAAAGCATCCGAAAATCCCGATATTGAAAAAACGTCAACTCCCCGCAATATCAGCCAGGCGGTGATCTGGTTTGCATTAGGATGGGCAATTGCCGGGGGAATCGGTGGTTTTATTTACAATATTGTTGAAGACAACATTTTTGGCTATATTATCAGCGGAGGGATCGGTGGCTTTATCGGCGGGCTCGTCACGCTAACTGCTTTACGAAATACAGGGATTTTATCTCGTCAGAAAAATATGATACGAACGGTATCAGGTTGGGCGATTAGCGGGGCTATCGGTTGGACCGTAGGATTCGAGCTCACAGAGGCAATTGGTGCAGGGATTGGGATGGCTGTCTTTGCAATGATTGGGCTGGTAAGCACTTTGGGCATCGACTATATCCGTTCCAATTGGAAAAACTCCACCGTAATCGCGTTGGCTTGGGTACTCGGGGAAGCCATTGGCTGGCTTATCGCTAGGCGATGGCTAATTGACGCACTAGACATCGATCAAGCAACCAGTTGGGCGATTGGCACCGCCATCGGCTGGGGATTTGGCGGGTTCGTAATGGGCTGGCAGTTATTGAAGAATAAAAGCAACAGCTAAACTTACCCCTGTTGAAGTCGAGCTACCCAACTTAGCAAGTCGATAACATAATCACATCTTCAATCGGAATTATGCAAGGCTTCTTATAAAATAAAATTTTCTGCTGACCAAGAAAATTCTTGTTTTAACTTTATCTACCTGCCGACTTCTTACTCACAGACTTCTTTACAACCTTCTTTGCGATCGCCTTTGATTTCACTTTGGTCATCGCTGTCATTGACTTCGTGTCAGAATTTTTTGTTTTCGCTTCACTAGCCTTAGGCACAACAACCTTCTTTTTCACAATGGTCTTCTTGATTTCTTTCACAGCTTTCTTGGCGGTGATTTTTGTCGCCTTCTTCCTCGGCTTCTTGACCTTCACCTCTTCCACAACAGCTTCCGCTTTCACACCAAACATATCATTCCACTTCGCGGACATGGACTCGACACCTGCGCCGTTCAAATTACTACTTACCAATTCCCAATTACCATCATCCACAAACTGCCAATCCATGAAGACGTGATGCTGGTAGGCATGCAGTTCAACGTAGAGTCCTTCTTGCCAGAGTTCCTCACACGAGCGGATGTATTCCAAGTGTGTGACGTAGTCTTTGAAGATGACGTAGCCTTCGAACGGCAGGCTCAATGCTTCAGCAAGGGATTTTTGGCGCAAGTCGCCAGTGGCTTTATCGAGATACGCGGCAGAAGTTTTGATCCAGCCTTGAGTGTCGGCGAAGCGGTTGTGATAAAGGACGAGTCCGCGCTCATCGTTGTGGACGTTGGAGTAGGCAAAGACGTTTTCGTCCACGGAGCCATTCGGGGTGAAGAGGTCGTAGAGGAAGAACTGCTCCACGTCTGCGAACAGAGAGCGGCGGTGAAGGATCGGGAAGATCTTCCAATCGTGTCCAGCAACGAGTCCCTCATCGGGAGTCTCATCCAGTTTCGGTTTGCGGAATTCCATCCCATATTTTTCGCGGAAGCCTTCGACCTGTCCGTGACCGAACATAGGCAAGCCAGGTAACGTGGCAAGCACCGTTGCCACGCCAAAATATTTATCGCCGTTGCCATATTGTTCGATGGCGGTCTTTTCATCGGGGTTGTTCATGAAGTTGACGTAACGCTTAAGAATTTGCGGATCGAACTCGAGCGTGTTCTTGATCGCCATGCGATACTTGGCGTTGTCTTCATCGCGCAGCATGTGCATGAACGCGGAGTTATACACGCGGTGCATGCCCAGTGTGCGGACGAAATAGCCTTCGAGCAGCCAGAATGCTTCAGCGAGCAACAACGTATCCGGGACTTCCGCCGCGACACGATCCACAACTTCGCGCCAGAACTCTTCAGGAATCGCCGCGTCAAATTCAGCCCGCGTCATGCCATGTTCAGACCGGGACGGAATCGCGCCACCCGCACCGGGTTCGGGGAACCACAAACGCTGGACATGTTTCTTCGCGAGCGTCATCGCCGCATCAAAGCGGATGACCGGGAAGTTGCGCGCAACGTGCAAAATGGTTTGAATGACGGCTTCGCGGACTTGCGCTTGGGAATAATCCAATTGGGCCGTGTCATTCCACGGGAAGGATGTGCCATCGTTGCCGTGATAGACATAACGCACATCGCCCGTTTGGTGATCGCGGCGTTGAAAGACAACCGACGCATCAGTCTTTTCATAATAGTGATCTTCGAGATAAATCCCCACGCGCAGATCATCGGAAAGATTCTCAGAACGGAATGTATAGGAAGGATAGGGTGAATACGGCAGTGACAGGAACCAATCCGGATGTTCGATCACCCACTGCGAGTCAATGCCCATGTGGTTGGGAACCATATCCGCTGATAGACGCACGCCGCGCTGCCAAGAACGTGAACGCAGATTCTCCAACGCTGCCCAGCCGCCCAAGTCTTCGGCGATATCATATGAATAGAGTGAATATGCCGAAGCGACGGCATCCGCATCACCCATGCGTTGTTTGATCTTCATGCTGGCACGCGAGCGTTCCCACAAGCCGATCAGCCATAAACCAGTGAAACCGCGGTCACGCAACAGGTCCAGTTCTTCATCGGGAATTTGGTCGAGGGTTTTGATCCAGCGACCATATTTGCGCGAGAGTTGTTCGAGCCACACATAGGAATTCTTCGCGATCAGAACGAGTCGCGGCATCCATTCTTTATCAGGACTGTAGCGTTCATATTCCTGATATTCGCCGCCGCTGAAGGATTGCACAGGCACATCCGGTTTAAAATCACCATGCGCCAGGTTCTTGCGGATGACTTCTTCGCGCAGAAAGTCCATGCCGCGGATGATCCGCGAGGTGAATTTCTCGTCCAGCAGGAAGCCCCATTTTTCGAGGATGAATTGCAATTGACCTTCGAGTGAATACGGCGAGGCTTCAGCAGGCGCGCGCAAAATATCAAAAAGTGATTCGGCTCCGCCTGGCTTGCCCGCATTTTCTTTGGCATCTTTCGCGAAGAATGTATTTAGTGACGCGATCAGACTCTTATAAGCGGTCGGCTCCAACGATTCATCATCCACCAACTCGAGCAAAGGACTCACTGCCGGGTTGGCGTTGTGCGTAAAGACGTAGATCAACTCTTCCACTGTCTTAATACGTCCGTTGGAAAGTTTGCTGAGGTATTCCTCAACTTTTTCATCACCGCGATATACATTTTCAGGCGGGAACTCTGAAACAAATTTGTTCTGGGTCGCCCCTACAGGTTCCGGTCCGAGACTTTGATCGGCATGGGAAACTGCCTTATCCATCAATGCCGGTGGCGCGTAACGACTCACAAGGATGCGCAGAGCCTCATCGATGAGCTCCATGGCATATAGATCAGAAGCCGGTACCGGCTGAGTCCGATGCGCTGATATTTGGGATGCGAACCGGCGGGCGGAAGCAAAGTCCGCAAAGGTCACGCGTCCGTCTGGGCGGAAGAAGTCCGCAGAAAAATTATAGGTGTCGCGGGAGGTTCGAGTGATGTGCATAACGCAATGATAATACAACTCTGGTGATTTCGAGTATACTTTGCGGCGATGTCACCCCAAAATATCAGCCTAATTTTGTTCCTGATCTTGGCGGCGTTATACCTGCCTGTGATCGGCTCCCTGCTTAGACACAGGGAAGGACAAGAGACTGCCACCACACTGTTGACCGCGTACATGGTCATCGCTTTATTTTTAACCATGGTCGAAGGCTTGCGCTACGGCGGACGCTGGCGGGTGGAAGATCAAACCGCCCTGGATATTCAGATCTTTGGCGCTTTGATTCTGGCTATTTTGATGATGTTGACGGTGCTGCTTTTTGTGCGCCGCGAAATATGGACGTGGCTCGGGATCGGCGTGTTCTGGGGGTTGGTGACCACAGCAATTGTCACGAATATTTTCAGACTCGGTGATGTAGTTTGGACGAACAACGCCGTGACCCTTACCCGGGAAGGGCTGGCATCGGCTTGGTCTGCCCTCGGTTGGTTGGTGCTTACGATCGGTGCTTTTGTCATCGTGAGGTCGGCGCATGCCCAGTCCCGCCAGCCGTTACTACGGAACCGCTTGAATTATTGGACGCCCGTTTTTCTTTTGGTCGCGATAAGCGATATTCTATTGATCGTCAATCGACAAATACCGGGTAACCCGGTGCGCTTGCTGGCCGCTTCGCTCGCGGCATTCGTGATCGTGACTCATGATCCGCCTGATTTGCGCGAAGTAGCACGGCGTGTGTTAACCTACATTATTACCACGCTCGTAATCGTGGCATTTTATCTGGCAGGCACTACTGCCTCACAAAGAATTTTTATTGCCCTGCCGAATTTCAATCCGGTGTTGGTCGGCGCGGGCATTGCTTTGGTTTTGTCTTTTATCTTTACACCCTTGCTATCGCTGGTGCGCCGCTGGGTCAACCGTTGGTTCAGGCTCGATGAATTTCACGCCAGCCGCACGTTGCACGCTTATAGCGAACAGATCAGTAACATCCTCGATATGCAGAAACTAGCGAACGTGGCGGTGGGTCTCATCATCGAAAGGATGAACATCACCCGCGGCTTTCTTTTTCTGGTGGATAAAGAGCCCAACGGCGGCACTGTCCGTTCTTATCAAGTGCGCGCGGTGCGGGCAATCGGGGAACGTCAGATCAAAGTGGTGACGTTGACCGAAGAGAATCCCATCGTCAAAGCTTTTCTGACGGATCAAAAACCGCTTCTGCAATATGACCTGGACCGGCTCCCAGCCTATAAGTCTGTTCCCGCAACTGACAGAGAGTGGTTCAACTGGCTTGAATCCGAAGTGTATCTACCGATCTTCTCCAAACGCGAATGGATCGGACTGCTCGCGCTCGGCGCGAAGATCAGCCGCAATCGTTACACCGCTGATGACTTGGTCACTCTTTCCGCCATGGCAAACCAAACCGCAGTTGCGCTTGAGAACGCGCGGCTCGTTGATAACCTGGTAGTGGTCAACACCGAACTGCGCCAGGCTTATCGCTCGCTCGATAAAGCCAACCGCGACCTCGAACGCCTCGACCAAACCAAATCCGATTTCATCAGCATCGCCTCGCACGAACTTCGCACACCGCTCACCACCATGATCGGTTACACCGAAATGCTGGTGGAGGATACATCCCTGCCTGAAAATGCACTCATCATGCTCAAGGGCATCGCCAAAGGGACAAAGCGTCTGCACGAGATCATGGACTCGATGTTCGACATCGCCCAGATCGATACGCGTACTTTGCAACTCCACCTGACCCCCGTGGACACTTCCATTTTGATCAAAGAGGTTGGGCTTAGCTTGGAGAAATCGTTCAAGGAACGCAAACAGACATTCACCCTCGATATTCCGCCCCTGCCCCAGATCAAAGCCGACCCGAACCTGTTGAATAAACTATTTCAACACCTGCTCACCAACGCCATCAAATTTACGCCGAACAATGGCAAAGTCACCATCACCGCCAAGACCGTGATCCACAACAACGACCTGCCCAATGGCGCTGTGCAGATCACCGTCAACGATACCGGCGTGGGCGTTGATCCTGATGCGCGCGAGATCATATTCAGCAAGTTCTATCAACCTGGTGACTTAACCAAACATTCCACGAGCAAGACGCGCTTCAAAGGCAGCGGCTCTGGCTTGGGGCTGGCGCTCTCCAAAGGTATCGTGGAGGCACATGGTGGCAGCATCTGGGTCGAAAGCACCGGCTACGATGAAGTCAACTTCCCCGGCAGTCAGTTCCACGTGTTGTTACCGCTCGCCAAAGAAGAGACCATGGTGGGCACCGAAATAAAAATGCAGATCGGGTAGCGCAAGTAAATAGGTACACAAGTATTCAAGTAAACAGGTAAACAAGTTGAGGCTTGTTTACCTGTTTCGATATGTACGTGTTTACTTTGCGCGGGGCAATAACCAACCTACCAACGCATACATCACCCCAAAGATCAACAAGCCAAACTTAATCGAAGCACAATAATAAGCAATTTCAGGATATGGGGAATAGACTCTATTTAACAGGACCTGGAACAACGCATAATTTTCAACCGCATCAAAGACCGCCGCGGCAAACGCCCCGTAGCCTACCACGGCTCCGAGGGACTTAAGCCACCCTGAATGTTTTCCCGCCGCCAGTAATGTGCCAAACGCGAGCGCGAATGCATACAACGGCATGAAGAGATAATCAATGCCAAGGCCGAACGATGCAAACACATACGGGACGTTGACGATATTAGGATCGGCTTGTCCCGCCACTTCACTCAACAAGAGGCTTGAATGTTTCCATTCATCAGTAATAGCTTGCGCCTTTAATGGACTCCCCGCCAACTCGAATGAGACAATCCCATTCGGCGCGGCAGGCGTTCGCAGAGGCTGATCCAAAACTCTGAAAACAGCAAACAGAATGATGGTCAGAAAGAGAAACGTGAAGAAGAACCGTTTGCGATATTCGCTGGGGATAAATTCAAGAGGATGTTGCATATATTCCTATTCCCGTCATTGCGAACGAGCGACAGCGAGTGAAGCAATCTCCACGCATAATTGGAGATTGCTTCGACCCTGCCGGGTCTCGCAATGACAATTAGATGCTCTTCCGATACACGCGATGGTTCTTGTATTCAATGCCGTTCAGGTTTTTCAAGTCCGCGCGCATTTGCTCGGTGGTCTCTGCCACTTGAGTCATCTCCACGTGCGTGAATTGTTGAAAATCAAAGAGCGCGTGTCCCATTTCTGAATAGAGCATGGCATTGCCACCGTGCCCCTGGAACTCGGGCAAAATTCCCATGCCATTGACGGCGACCGTGTCAGTGCGCTTAAGTTCCAGCAGAATATCCAGCAATCCAAACGGGAACAGCCGTCCCTTGGCGCGTTGAAGCGCGGCTGAAACATCATGAAAGGCAAACAGGAATCCGACCACGTCCTCGCCATGTGTAATGATCTTGATCAGACGATGGTCAGCAATGGTCATGATGTTATCCACCACAAAATCGATCTCACGCTGTGTGAGCGGATAATATTCCCAGTTGTTTACAAAGGCATTGTTATAGGCTTTGCCAATACGCGAAGCCCATGAAACCAGTTCTTTTTTGTTTTTGAATTTCTTGACCTGCAAACCGCCGCGCTGCATCACGCGCTGTGTGATGCGTTCCACGCGTTCAGGGATATGGAATTTATCAGCCGGTAGAAAACAGGACACAAAATCCACTTCTTTTTCAAAGCCCTGTGCTTCGACCAGTTGTTGATAATAGGGAAAGTTGTAATTGAGCATAGTCATGGTCTGACGATGTTCATGACCGAACACCAGCACGCCGTACCCGTCCAGCGGACCCATGCCTTTGGGACCCACTACTTTGTCGAGCCCGCGAGCTTTTGACCATTCGGCTACCGTGTTGAAGAGTGTAGTTGCGGCTTCAGGATCATTCTCACAATCGAAGAGAAAAAAATTGCTCTCGCGGGTATCATGATATTGGTTGAAAGGTTTATTCTCGATCGCTGCAATCCGCCCTACATCCCGCCCATCACGAACAGCAATGAAAAAATCCACATCCGAATGCTCATGAAACGGATGCTTCTTCCGGTTGAGATACATATAAGCATCGACATGTAACGGCGGCACCCATTGTGGACAGTCCTTATACAATCGATAAGGCAGTTCGACAAAACGCCTGACCTGTGACTTATTGTTGGTATCGATCTTCTCTACATGCAGCATGGAAGCCTCTCAAACGAAACAAGTTGCAAATAAGTATACACGTTGTAAACCAAAAGACCTGCCGGGAAAAGAGTGACAAATATCCTGAAATTTAACGCCGGTCTGACTGGAGCGGCGGGTACTTTTGTGTGATAATTAAGGCAATATCCAATCAATGCTCCGCCCATTTGTGAATTAAAATAGAAAAATTCCAGATTAAGGATTTCCACTATGACAACTCAAACTCATCAGGAACTTCTCAGGAAATATGCCGAAGCCATCGTAAAAGTTGGCTTGAACATTCGGGCAGGCCAACGTCTTATCATCAATAACTCCACATCCCAAGGCGTGACTCCCGCCAGCCGCGAACTCGTCTATGCAGTGACAAAAGCCGCCTATGCTGCGGGCGCGCGCTACGTCCAGCCGATCTGGGGCGATGAAGAGATGATGCGCATCCGTTTACAGCATGCCCCCGCTGATTCCTTCGATGAATATCCAAAATTCCATGTCAATGCCGTGCTGGAGATGATCAAGAATGGCGATGCCTTACTCTCGATCGCTGCCAATGACCCCGATGTGTATAACGGCATGGATCCCGCCAGAGTCGGTGCGCTGCAAAAGACCCAACTTGAAAATAATGCGCCGATCGGCGTCAACATCAGCCGCAACGCTATTAACTGGTGTGTCGTTGCCGCATCCAGCCCAGCCTGGGCGGCGAAGATCTTCCCTGACCTAGAACAAGCTGAAGCGGAGGAGAAACTCTGGCAAGCCATCTTTGAAACCACCCGCGCCACGCAACCCGATCCTGTGGCGGCATGGGTTGAACATATCCAAAACCTGACCAAACGCGGCAAGTATTTACAAGCCAAAAAATATTCAGCCTTACACTATAAGTCGCCCAACACCGATCTCACCCTCGGTCTACCGCAGGGACATCGCTGGGTCAGCGCCCGCATGCCCGCAGAAAACGGCGTGGATTTCACCGCGAACATGCCTACCGAAGAAGTTTTCACTCTGCCTGATCGCAACCGCGCCGATGGGACAGTTGCCGCGACATTCCCTCTAAGTTATGGCGGCAGTCTTATTGAAGATTTCAGCGTCACCTTTGAGAACGGACGTATCGTCAAAGTACATGCCAAGAACAACGAGGCGCTCCTGCAAAAACTGGTGGCCACCGATGAAGGCTCCACCCGCCTCGGTGAGATCGCACTTGTCCCTGCCAGTTCCCCCATTTCCAAACGCGGACATCTTTTCTACAACACGCTCTTTGACGAGAACGCCTCCTGTCACCTCGCCATTGGACGCGCGTACCGCTTCACCCTTACCGGAGGCGAAGAGCTGACCGATGAGGAGTTTATCTCCGCTGGAGGCAACGTCAGCCTCAACCACGTCGATTTCATGATCGGCTCACCGCAAATGGACATCGACGGCATAAAAGCTGATGGCACCCGCGAACCTGTCATGCGCTCGGGCGAATGGGCAATTGAGGTATAGCTATTCAACGCCTGCCAAATCTCTGGCAGGCGTTGTTATTTCAGTATATGGAGAAATCATAAAATGAACCCACAAGAATTCGACAAACTCCTATCAAAATATGCCGATGTGATCGTGCAGATTGGTTTGGGCATCCGCAAGGACCAGATCCTTTCGATCCGCGGCATTCTGGAGGATGCACCGCTCATCCGCAAAGTGACAACCAGCGCTTATCGAGCTGGAGCAAAATATGTAGATGTGTTATGGAACGACGAGCCGTCTTCGCGTCTGCGCTTCGAACACGCCGACCCTGAAAGCCTCACCTATCATCCCGATTGGATATTTCAACGCTTCGAAGAATACATGAAAAATGGCGAGGCGGAACTCTCGATTGCATCCACCGACCCCGATCTTTTTGCGGGCATTGATTCAGATCTGCTCGCAAAAAGCCGCAAAGCCCGCATGCTAAAATTCGAACCCTTGCGGAAATATGAAAACATGTCCAATTGGTGTGTGGTGGCATCCGCCACACCCTCGTGGGCGAAAAAGGTTTTCCCTAGCCTGCCCATTGAAGAAGCCCAGACAAAGTTATGGCAAGCCATCTTCAAAGCCTGCCGCATCGATACACCCGACCCTGTCGCCGCATGGCAGGCGCACACCGATAGACTCATACAATATAAGAATTACTTGAATAACAAACGCTATGCCGCCTTGCATTACAAAGCCCCCGGCACCGACCTCACCGTTGGTCTCCCAGAAAAACAGGTCTGGTCGGGCGCGCAGGAATCCTTCAAGAACGGCATCACCTGCACCGTCAACATCCCCACCGAGGAAGTCTTCACGGCTCCGCACAAAGACAAAGTGAATGGACATGTCAAAGCCACTCTGCCGCTGAATCTGGGCGGAACCTTGATCGAAGATTTCACGGTCACATTTGAAAACGGACGCGCTGTAAATGTTACCGCCCAAAAGGGCGAGGCTGATCTGCGTAAGTTAATTGAAACGGATGAAAACGCTGCGCGCCTCGGGGAGGCTGCTCTGGTTCCAGATAGCTCGCCTATCAAACAAAGCGGAATCCTTTTCTACAACACGCTCTTCGACGAGAACGCGTCCTGTCACATTGCTTTTGGCAACGCCTATCGCACATCCATCGCAGGCGGCGACGATATGACCGACGAAGAATTCGCCGCAAGCGGCGGTAACAAAAGCCTCGTTCACACGGATTTCATGATCGGCTCTCCGCACATGGACATCGACGGGATCAAAGCCGATGGCACCCGCGAACCCATCATGCGCTCGGGCGAATGGGCAATTGAAGTGTAAGTAAAACATTCATACGCCAGATGACTTAGACATAGAGCCTCGGTACCGAGGCTCTATGATTCTTGAGGGTTGAATTTGCATCCAGCGTTATAATCGCAACATGCCAAAAATTACTCCCCCACCCGTTGAACTGGACGAACTGCTCGCCGCAGAATTTGATTACATCGCCCAGACCGCCACACAAGCCAACGAAGACCGCGCACGCGTTTCCTCTTTTTATCTGATCGCTGTTGGATCGCTGGTGGCGGCATTGTTCGGCACCCAACTCTTCGATGCTGATAAATTCACGCAGACCGTCAAGATCATGTTCAGCGGACTCTTCATCCTGCTGACTTTGCTGGGCACATCCACGATCATGCAGTTGGCACGTCTGCGCGGGGCGTGGTACGAATCCATGCTGGCGATGAACCAGATCAAGGCATTCGCGATGAAACAAAACCCGGAGCTGAAAACTGCCTTTCGTTGGAAGGCGGAAACGCTCCCTGACAAATATAAAGTTGGAAGTGTCTCCTACTACCAAGCCTTTGAAGTCGCCCTCATCGGCGGACTCATGTTTGGCGCGGCGATATTCTTTCTACAAGAGGCTTTTTTTGCCATTGGCTTAATAAACTGGATCATTGCCATCGTATTCGGTCTGCTGACCATTTTTATCCAACTGCGTATGTACAAGCGAGCTCTTAAATAACCATGCCCCGCGATTATATTAACCAACCCCCAACAGCATTTCAAAGAAGACCTCACCTTACTAAAGACGACGACTGGATTCGCGCCTTTCTCAAAGAAGCCCAGGTAGGACACATCGCCACGTCCATTGACGGACAGCCCTTCATCAACCCAACCACATTCTGGTATGACGAAGCGGATCACCAGATCGTCTTTCATTCGAATGTTGCGGGTAGAGTCCGCTCGAATATTGAGAGCAACCCGAAGGTAAGTCTCGAAGCGAGCGAGTTGGGCAAGTTACTGCCATCCAATGTGGCGCTTGAGTTCTCGTTGCAGTTCCGCAGTGTAGTTGTCTTCGGCACGGCGCACATCGTCACAGATTCCGCTGAAGCGCGTCGTCTGCTGTATGGGTTGATATCCAAATATTTTCCAACCATGAGCGCAGGCAAAGAATACCGCGAGATCACGGACAAGGAACTGCGCGCCACATCCATTTACACAATTCAGATCGAAGCTTGGAGCGGAAAAGAGAACTGGGCTGAGCGCGCCGACCAAAGTGACGAGTGGACTCCGCTCGAAGAAAAGTGGTTTGAGTAACCTGTTCGCAACCTCAAGGGCAAAATAACGTAAGTCTTCATGTACGTTATCAAAAAACTCGGAGGCTCAAATGTCTGAAGAAAAAGTTCGTACTGAAGAATTTCGCGTGGATGGCGAAGAATTATTGGGAAAGATCAAGAATTTGGTCAAAGAGGGGAATATTCGGCGGATCATCATCAAGAACAAGGAAGATAAGGTTGTGTTCGAGATCCCGTTGACGTTTGGCGTGGTCGGTGCGTTGATCGCGCCGCAACTCGCTGCGATCGGCGCCATCGCAGCACTATTGACCGAAGCAAAAGTGGTCGTTGAAAAAGCAGAAAGCTAAACGCCAAGCCATTAATACTGGAACTATTTAGCGACCAAGCCCGTTCTCGTATACAGACGGTTGGCAGCGTGTTCCCGAAAGTTTGATTTTCCACTTCAAAAGTGCTATAACTATTTTAGGGAAACCGTCCGGTACGTTAACAGTTCAACCAGATAAGGAGGCAGTATGGATCGGCAACTCGGATTGTGGATCGATCACAAGCAGGCTTATTTGATTCGGAACGGAGCCAAGAAGGTGGAGGTCATTCCATCCAATGTGAAACGGCGCGCTCATTTTACCGGCGGCGCGCGGATCAGAGGCATTTACAACCAGAAAATGGATTCGGAGCACCATCACGACGATCATTACCGTATGCAACTCGATAAATACTACGCCCAGATCATCAAGACCATCCATAACGCAGATTCGATCCTGCTGATGGGTCCGGGTGAAGCGAAACTTGAACTCAAAAAGGAAATTCAAAAACACGCGGACTTGCGCAACCGCCTGGTCAAAGTAGAACCCGCCGACAAGATGACCGTCAAACAAATGCTTGCTCACGTGCGGTCATTCTTTGAAGCCCTGTTGAACAAGTAAAACTCATGAAAATAAAAAGAGCCAGTTCATAATGAACTGGCTCTTTGCTTTATAGAATAGGCTTCTTACATAGATCGGTAACGAAACGACTTAACGTGATTCTTTGCCACGGATTTCACGAAATCTCACGGATAATTTTTATCAGCGCAAATCAGTGTAATCCATGGCTTAATGTTTTACACCCGCGTTACCCCAATACCAGGCGCATCCGGCAGGGACATTTTTGCGCCGTCGTACGTGAGTCCGCGATAGGGATCGTTCTTGATTAGCAACGGTCCATCCAGATCAGCGTAATCACACAGCGGAGCCAAGTGCGCCGCCGCCGTGACGCCCACCGACGACTCGACCATGCAACTCAACATGATCTGCATATCATGCGCGCGGGCGGTATGGATCATGCGCAGAGCTTCACGGATGCCGGAACTCTTCATCGTCTTCACGACCACACCGTCAATTGCGCCCACAAGTTTTGCCACATCATGTGAGTTCTTGGCGGTCTCATCGGCAAAGATGGGGATGTTGATCCGCTGTGCGCGCAATCTATCCTTCAACCAGAAAAAGCCATCGACATCATCCACGGCGAGCGGCTGTTCGATGAATTCCAGATCGTATTCCATCAAACGCGGGATGAGTTCCAGCGCCTGTTCACGACTCCAACCTGCGTTCGCATCAGCTCTTAATTTTGCATTGGTCACTTCGCGAATAGCTTTGAGAATCGCTTCATCGTTATCACTCCCCAACTTGATCTTCAAAACGGGATGCCCGGATGCTTTCGCTTGCTCCGCCATCACTTCGGGTTCGTCCATGCCGATGGTGAAGGACGTAAGCGGCAAGTTATTTGGATTTAATCCAAACAACTTATACAACGGTTGTCCTAATTTCTTGCCCCACAGATCATGCAAGGCTTCGTCAATCGCGGAGCGACCTGCTAGCGAACCGGCAGGACGCTTCGCAAGGACGGCGTCAATATCGAATGGGTCATCGCCCAAATCCGGCACGGATTTGAGGTATTCGATAATGCCTTGTTGCGTCTCGCCGTAATATGGCACAGCCGCCGCCTCCCCCACCCCGTCATCGAGATAGACAAGCACGTTATGGCGCTGGTCGCTTGCGCCGTGCGCCACGCGGAAAGTGGTGCGTAATTCAAGTGTGATGGGTTCCCAGTGTAGTTTCATATTTTTTTCACCACAAAGGACACGAAGGGCACAAAGGAAAAAGCGGCGAAGCATTTCCCAGAGTTTGCGATTCGGAGTCCGATCTTCAATACCTTTTTACCACAGAGAGACACAGGGACACGGAGATCGTAGAGAGTTTCTCAGTGTCTTCGTGACTCCGTGGTTAAGAATTTATCTTCCACGCCGATTCAGGAAATCAAGGACGTGTTCCA
>JBDTWO010000017.1:0-42885 GCA_040006635.1 Chloroflexota bacterium | reverse complement strand
ACAACAGCTCTTAACCACTGTGTTGACTGCATCACGTTAAGCAGTCCCGCCGCCTCACCAAGTATGATTTGGAGGGCGGCGGAAGCCAGATTTTATTCGTGGCGTAATTTAGATAGAGGGCACAAGTATCTCTTCATTCACTCGTGCGAGTCATTAGAATATGAACTCTCCTTTTAGAATTGAATGCAATTGTAATATTTAAATCTGTGATGTCAATCTTTTTGAAGAATGAATTTTTGGATTTAATTCCCGCTTCGCACTCAGCCGATAGTTGATTCTGTTTCAATAAAATTCTGGAGTCGGACAGCTTGCTGTCCGCTCCACGATGTGCATCAGCGAGCTGATGCACTCCAGAGGCTCTTTACTTCGTCTCCCCTTCCGTATCCGAACTCTGCGCAGAGATCCTTTGCGCGAAGAAGATCGGCAGGAAGGTAATGAGAATAACAATGGTTGCAACCACATTCGTCACAGGTCGGTCACGCGGACGCACGAGTTGACTGAAGATCCAAATCGGAAGCGTGGCTTGCTGCCCCGCTGTAAATGTCGTAACGATGACTTCGTCGAAAGAAAGTGCAAATGCCAGCATACCACCCGCCAATAACGCCGTTGCAATATTGGGCAGAACCACATGCCGAAATGTTTGGAACGAGTTCGCGCCCAAATCCATGGAGGCTTCGATCTGCGAACCCGACATTCTTCTGAAACGTGCCAGCACATTGTTGTAAACAACGACCACGCAGAACGTGGCATGACCGATGACGATCGTCCAATAAGAGAATGGGATGCCCAAATTACCAATGGCAGAGCGCAAGGCAATCCCAGTGACGATGCCGGGTAATGCGATAGGCAGGATCAGCAAGAACGAAACCGCGTCCTTTCCAAAGAAGTCACTGCGATACACCGCCGCCGCAGCTAATGTCCCCAGGATGAGGGCGAAGAAGGTCGCTACCACCGCAACTTGAACAGATAACGTCAGAGCAGACCAAAGGTCCGTGCGTTGAAGCGCAACCCCGAACCATTTGGTCGTCAAACCCGGAAGGGGAAATGAATATGTCGCTTCGTCTGTAGTGAAAGAGTAAAGGAAGATGATCCATAACGGGACGTGTAGAAAGAGCAATGCACCAACCGCGCCGAGGGTCAATCCGAGGGAGGGTTTATCGCCAAAGGATTTAGAGCGCATCGAAAGCTCCCAATTTGCGCGCGACCAATAGATAGACAACCATGATGACCACCGGTCCCATTGTGAACGCGGCAGCCAGCGGAATATTTCCCGCTGTGCCCTGATAGGAATAAACCGCCTGCCCGATAAAATAGCGCGAATTTCCCAGCACTTGTGGAATGATGAAATCGCCCAGCGTGAGCGAGAAGGTAAATATCGAACCAGCAATAACACCGGGGAATGACAAAGGCAGCAGCACATTGCGGAAGGTTTGTGCCGCATTTGCGCCCAGATCACTCGAGGCTTCGATCAAGGACTTGGGCACACGCTCCAACGCCGTCTGGATCGGAACAATCATATACGGCAGCCAGATATAACAGAAAGCAATGAACATACCAATCGGTGAAAGCGACAACGACGAGCCACCAATGCTTGGAATGGATAATAATTTATCGAGCGCAAATCCCAACCCAAATAAATTCACGAACCAGGAAATAATGCCTTCTTTTGCGAGGATCAACTTCCAGGCGTAGACGCGCACCAGATAACTCGACCACAACGGCAAAGTGACAGCGATATACAAATAGGTCTTCAAACGCGTGGACGAAAAACGGGCGATGTAATAAGCCAGCGGAAATGCGATAATAATATCTGCGATGGTGACAGCCATCGCCATGCTAGCAGTGCGGAAAAAGATGCCAAGATTGGTTGCTTCAAAAAGTTTGGCATAGGTACGAAGCGTGAACTGACGCACAACCAGCCCAGTAAAATCTTCCAAATAAAAGAAACTATTGATCAGCAACGCAAACAGCGAGCCGAGATATACCACCAACATGTACAGCATCGGCGGTCCCAGCAATAACCACAGGATCAATTTCGGGCGTTGATACAGATATGTAGAAATGCGGTTCAGCATCGCAGATCAGGCTCCCAAATGGCTGACGTGATCTTTATGCCAATGCAAGCGAACTTTTTGACCTTTGGCTGAAAGCACATCCATGGAAGTGGTCTTGAGATTCTGTTCAATCACCACCAAGTCACTCCCACCTTCGATCTCGACCAGATAGCGCGTGAACAAACCCAGATACACCACATCGCGGATGACACCGTCAATCGAGAGCATATCGCTATCTGGCTTATCGCTTGCCGAACCCAAATGGATCTTCTCCGGACGGATTGAGAACATCTGCTCCGAACCGGTAATGCGTTTCGCCACTTCCCCACTCAATAGATTGGATGTGCCCACAAACCCGGCGACAAACTGTGTTGCGGGTCTTTCATAAATATCAGAAGGTGAACCCACCTGTTGGATCTTGCCTTCGCTGAAAACCGCGATGCGGTCGCTCATCGTCAGCGCTTCTTCTTGATCGTGAGTGACGAAGATAAATGTGATGCCCACCCGCTTTTGAATCGACTTAAGTTCCACCTGCATTTGCTGGCGCAATTTCAAGTCGAGCGCGCCGAGCGGCTCATCGAGTAGCAAAACTTTGGGATGATTGATCAAGGCTCGGGCAAGAGCGACGCGCTGTCTTTGTCCGCCGGAGAGCTGGGAAGGTTTGCGATATCCAAAGCCCGGCAAACGGACCAGGTCCAACATCTCATCCACTTGTTTATTTCTTTCAGCTTTGGAAACGCCTTTGATCATGAGACCATATGCAATGTTGTCCTCGATCGTCATGTGAGGAAATAAAGCGTAATCTTGAAACACCGTATTGACATCGCGCTCGTATGGCGGCAGGTCAGAAACTTCCTGCCCATATAAATAAATATGACCAGAAGTCGGGCGGTCAAAACCCGCGATCATACGCAGGCAGGTCGTTTTCCCCGAACCGGAAGGACCGAGCATGGAAAAAAATTCGCCGTCAAGAATTTCAAGATCGGTGTTATCGACAGCTTTTACTTCACCAAAATGGCGGCTTACTTGATCAAAGCGGATGGCGGACGTGGTCATGAAAGAGAAGCGCTCCTAAATACAATGTTCGGGCAGAGTATATCACCCTGCCCGAACACCTACATCACAGTTCTATTACTTGCTGATGATCCCAACGTAGGCTTCCACCCACTTGCTGTAAGGGATACAGCCGCCTTTGCCGGTACTGCAATCAGCAGTCGGCGTGCGCCAGAACCAAATATTATCGAAATCTTTGAAACCGTTGGTAGCACAGCCCGTATCGGTCAACAATTCATTACCGGTACAAGCAGCCGGGACAGCCGGTACAGAACCGAACCAGGCCGCCACATCACCTTGCAGTTTCGGGCTCAACGACCACTCCAACCATTTATAGGCACAGTTGGGATGCGGCGCATCCACATGCATCATGGTGGTGTCAGACCAGCCCGTCGCACCTTCAGAGGGAAATACCGAGGCGATCTTCGCGCCTTCGAATTGCAACACGTTCACCTGGAAGGGCCACGAACCAGAAGCCACAACGCCTTCATTCTTGAAGTCGTCCATTTGAACATAGGCATCGTGCCAGTAGCGGTTGATCAAAGAACGTTGTTCAGTGAGCAAAGCCACCACAGCATCGAACTGCTTCTGATTGAGATCGTAAGGATTATCAATACCCAACTCAGGGTTATGCGCCTTCAAATACAAAGCGGCATCGGCCATATAGATCGCGCCATCGTAAGCCTGCACGCGGCCCTTGTTCGATTTGCCGTCTGGCAGGGTCATTTCCTTGAAGGTCACATCCCAGGAAGTCGGCGCTTGAGGGAAGACATCGGTGTTGTACATCAACACATTCGGACCCCATTGATAAGGCACACCATAATGAACGCCGTCCACCGTGTTCCACGGCGCGCTTTGCAAACGAGAATCCACCGTCTTCCATGAGGGGATCAAATCAATGTTGATCGGTTGGACTTTGCCGCCCGCGATCAAACGATTGGATGCATCACCAGAAGCGGTCACCAGATCGAAACCGCCCTGGTTCATCAAGGTCACCATCTCGTCAGAGGTGGCGGCAGTTTTCACGCTCACCTTACAACTGGTGTCTTTCTCGAACTGGGTAACCCAGTCATAAGCCGGGTCAGTCTCACCGCGTTCGATATAGCCTGCCCAGGCAATGATCGCAACTTCACCTTCCCCGGCGCCGATCTCAGTCTTCATTTTCGGTCCACTGCTGGCGCTGCCGCAAGCCGCAAGCACCAGGCTCGCGAGAACCAACACACTACATACTACAAACCACTTCGATTTCATTTCTCTCTCCTTGGGAAATATAGGTTGGTCAACAAAAGAAAGCCATAGGTTGAATATTTGCCGGGAAACCACCTCCTTTGAATGCTAGACACCGCGATCCACTTCTGGATGCGGCGTATTCATTTCAATTATATGAAAAACCGGAAGGGAAATCAATCAAGGATTTCCGATTTGACAAAATCCACATCCGCTTCGCAACCCAGCCGGAACCTGCTTCTGTTTCAATGAAGTTTATCTAGCCTATTGCCAGCGTCACCATCGCGCGAAAGCCGCGATACGTGGAGACCATATCCTTCGTCGCGATCGAGACACGCGTATCCGCTCGTTGCGCGCCCGGCACCAGCGAAGCACGATCCGCCATATCCGAGGTGAAGAATTCAACCGTCACACGAAATGGTGCTTCAATCACAAATGGTTCCGGAACATCACTATCCACAAGGCGATTAACCGCCCGCGCGGCGGTCAAATAAATCAGCTCTTGTGTCACCTGTGGAGCCAAACACTCAGCCGCGAATCGTCCGCTCGCCTGTTTCACGATGGCGGTTTCCATATCCCCCAACTGCTCAACGATCTGTCCGCAGGCAGTTTGATCGCCAGTCGCCATAATGACCGGCACCCCAAAGTGACCAGCCAGCGCCCCATTCAACCCGAACTCGCCTGTCAAAATATCGTTGAGCCAAACATTCGCAACCGTCTTCGATGACCACGTATGATCGAGAACCGCATTCGGTGTGCCATTGCGGGCGTGATACCCAACGAACATCACGCCATCCACGCTTTCATCGATCCCCTGCATCATCGAAAGCGGACTTGGCGATCCTGAGTTCAAACGCCCTCGCGGATCAAGTTCCTCCACTAAAATATTCGAGCCATTCCAATGCCCGTCCGCAACGATGATATCGTCCGCGCCCGCCTCACTCGCACCGCGGATCGCCGCGTTCACATCCTGCGTCATCAAACGGCGAAAGCGTGGATATTCCATGTGCCCCGGCGTGACGTGGTCCCAAGTTGTCACTCCCGTAATCCCCTCCATATCTGTCGCGATCAAGATCTTCATTTGAGTTTCTCCTTAGATTAAGATTCTGGAGTCAATCAGCTTGCTGATGGTGTTGATTTTTGGTAAGCCACTTTTCAACCAACCTACCCACCACTGGATAGCGATAATCATCCCCTTTGAGTACACGATAGCCCGCCCACTGTCCCATAATATGAAACAACGGCAGAAGCAACACGATCCCGATGGCAAACAGCATGGATATCAAAAGCACGCCCATGCCAACCATGCCCGTTGACGAACTCAAAGCATTGCCTCCGCCCAAGCCGGTCAACGCCATAAAGACAAAAAAGCCGAACGTATATAGCGCCATTCCCGCAACGTAAAGCAAAGTCGCGAGAGCCTGATAAATGAGTGTCTGAATGGACTGGAATCTCATAAAGAGACCACGTTTGCCCTGCAATATCCACGCCGTCAACGGCGCTAGGATTCCCCACAGCAAAATGATGACGCTGAAATGTCCCATCGCCGCGACCCAGCGGTCTTCATGCTCTTCGATCAACCATTCTTGTTCTGTGTCTGAATCATATCCCAAGTAACGCGCCAGACGATTTCCCATGATCGGATAACGGAAATCTTTCCCGAACGCGCACGCTACCGCTGCAATGACCGGCAAAAGCAGATAAAGACCGAAAGATCCAAAAGCCATGACAAGGAAGACACTCATCCATATCGTCGTGAATACATCCATGTTACTGGCGCCTTCCGGGGTTGAAGCCATGATGGCAACCATGCTGCCCACAGACACCAACATCACAACCAGATAAGTTAGAAGCCACACCGTATACCCCAGCGACTGATAGCCCAACGCCTGCAAACACTGGAACGCTGCATACTTCGATTTCCGTCTCTGCTCAGACCAGCCAACGATCGGCAAGAGAATTCCCATACCAAACGCAAGCGCGGAGAGATGCGATAGTACAGCCCAGACACGCTCTTCAGTTGATGGAGTAGTTTTCATAAATATTCCGATCCCGTAGAGCGAGCTAATCTCTCGCGCTACCCACAATGTCCTCTTATTTTATCAGAGGGTATAATCGCGTCAGAACACCAACCGGAGGAACCACATGTCCGAACTTGCCCTGTATCCCCTGAACGAAGAACAAAAAATGATCCGTGATGCAGCACGCGATTTTGCACAGAACGAGATCGTGCCCATCGCCGCTGAATTCGATGAAAGCGGAGAGTTCCCCCATGCCACCATCAAGAAGATGGGTGAAATGGGCTTCATGGGTATTGAGGTCGCTGAAGAATACGGCGGCGCCGGTCTGGATACACTCGCCTATGTTCTCGCGCTGGAAGAGATCTGCAAAGCGGATGCTTCGCATGGTGTGATCATGTCCGTGAACAATTCGTTGTACTGTCATGGCATTATGAAATTTGGCACCGACGAACAAAAGAAAAAGTTCGTGATGCCCATCGCATCGGGCAAAGCTGTCGGTGGGTATTCATTGACCGAACCACAATCCGGTTCTGATGCCGGGACAATGAAAAGCAAGGCAACCCGCGATGGCGATTTCTATATATTGAACGGACGAAAATCCTGGGTCACCAGTGGACCAACCGCTAATTATTTTGTCGTCTTTATGATGACCGACCCCGATAAAAAGCAAAAAGGCGTCAGTGCATTTTTAGTGGATGGCACCACACCCGGACTCACGCGCGGCAAGAAAGAACCGAAGCTCGGAATCCGCGCCTCGGCAACAAGTGAGTTGATCTTTGAAAATTGCCGTGTCCCAGCTGAGAATTTATTGGGCAAGGAAGGCGAAGGCTTCAAGATCGCCATGACCGTGCTAGACGCGGGTCGCATTGGGATCGCGACACAAGCGCTCGGAATTGCAGAAGCGGCTTACGAAGCGGCGCGCCAGTATGCGGGTCAGAGAGAAGCGTTCGGTCAACCCATAGGAGCCTTCCAGGGGACGGGCTTCAAGATCGCCGACATGAAGACCCGCATCGAAGCGTCCCGTCTGTTGATCTATAACGCGGCGCTCGCCAAGGAAAAATCCAAAACCACAGGCGGTCGTTATTCGCTCGAAGCCTCGATGGCAAAATTGTTTGCATCCGAAACCGCGATGTACGTCACGCATCAGGCGGTACAGATCCACGGCGGCATGGGCTACAGCAAAGAACTGCCCGTTGAAAGATATTTCCGCGACGCGAAGATCACTGAAATTTATGAGGGCACGAGTGAGATTCAAAGACTGGTGATCTCACGCAGTGAATTGGGCTTCAAATAGATTCGCTCATGAAAGCTGTCCTCTTCCGCGCACATGGCGGACCAGAAGTACTGGAATATACCGACTTTCCCACTCCTCAACCCAAACCTGGCGAAGCGCTGATCCGTTTGCATGCCGCAGCATTGAACCGCATGGATGTGTTGGTGCGCATTGGTTGGGCAGGACTCAAATTGGAGTTGCCGCACATCAACGGTGCGGATGGCGCGGGCGAGATCGTTGAAATTAATTCGCTTCTCCCTGAGGGAGAAGGGTTAGGGATGAGGGCAGGCGACCGCATCGTTATCAACGCCAATTTTGGTTGCGGTTCCTGTGAGTTTTGCCTCGCTGGCAGAGACAACCTCTGCAACAACTGGCACTTGCTCGGCGAAACTATCCGCGGGACGTACGCAGAATATGTCTGTGTGCCGCTGAGACAGTTATATAAACTCCCCAATGATTTTGACTATCACCAAGCCGCGGCTTCAGCATTGGTCTATCAAACCGCATGGCATTCGCTGATCAAACGCGGGAATCTACAAAAAGGGGAAACGGTACTCATCGTCGGTGCGGGAGGCGGAGTCAACACTGCCAGCGTGCAGATCGCTAAATGGATGGGCGCACAGGTTGTGATGGTGGGGTCTGATGCGCGAAAGTTGGAACAGGCTGAGTCCATTGGCGCAGACATCCTGATCGACCGCTCGAAAGTGGACGATTGGTCAAAGTCCGTTTTTCTGGCGACAAACAAACGCGGCGTGGATGTCGTTGTAGATAACGTCGGCACAACGTTCATGCAGAGTCTGCGCGCCTTACGCAAAGGTGGACGATTGCTGACAGTCGGCAACAGCGCGGGACCTAAATTCGAAATTGACAATCGCTATATTTTCGCAAAACACCTGAGCATTATCGGGTCCACGATGAGCACGCTGGCTGATTTCAAAGAGGTGCTGGATCTAATTGTGACCGGCAAATTAAAGCCAATCATGGATAAAATATATCCCCTCACAGATGCTGCCGCCGCACAGGAACGTTTGTGGAAGAATGAAAATTTTGGAAAGATCACGTTGGATATCCCCTCTCCATCAGGGAGAGGGCTAGGGTGAGGGCAGGCTTGATGAAACGTTATCGTTGGTTTGAAATTTTATTAGTGACGATCATTATGGTGATCAGCCTGTATGCGGCTTTATCAGATGCACAGAATTTATCGCAGCGCTGGTTCACCCGTGACGATGCCTATTACTATTTCAAGGTAGCGCAAAATATCAGCGAGGGACACGGCAGTACCTTCGATGGCATCAATCCAGCCAACGGTTATCATCCGCTGTGGATGCTGGTTTGCATTCCGATCTTCGCGTTAGCACGCTTCGATTTAATTTTGCCGCTGCGCGTGTTATTACTGGTACTGGGCGGTTTTTCAGCAGCCACTGCCATCCTTTTTTATCGTCTGCTCGGCAAGGTCTTTACACCTGCCATTGGAGCGATCGCCGCTTTATATTGGGCGTTCAGTTATGATGTTCTTACCCGCGTTTATCAAATGGGACTGGAAACCGGTATTGCAGTGTTCTTCGTCGTTTTGCTGGTTTACAAGCTCTATGAACTTGAAACGACCTGGCGTAAGAATCAAGTCACGAACAAACAATTATTTCTATTAGGTTTCATAGCCATGCTCACCGCCCTAAGCCGCTTGGACTTGATCTTTCTGGCAGGCATGGCAGGTATCTGGATCATCTTCCGCAAATCTCCGCTGCGATATTTTCTGCCACTAGATATTGCCGCTCTGCTCGTCTCGGTGTTGCTGGCTTTCGTCATCCGCCTATCTCTGCCTGAGTATTACAAATTCTCCGCTGCTGCCATCACCATGCTGGCAGTGAGTGTTGTTGTAAAAATAACGCTTGCATATTTTCTCGGGTTATATCAACCTGCGATCCTTTCCAAAGCTTCAAAACTTGCCGGGCGCTTATTAATATTTCTCGTCAGTGGTTCAGTCATCACAGCCATCAGTATGCTTATTCTGGCAAAGCTGAGACATTTCGAAGGCTTTCCGCGCATCACATTGATCTACGATCTGGCATTCACCGCGCTCTTTTTTGGCATCAGCCGCTTCAGTGTGTTGGGATTAAGAACGAACACCTCCGCACATAACGAACAACTCACACCGCTGGGATATTTGAGCCAAAACTGGAAGCAATGGCTGGCTGATGGGCTTGCCTATTATGGCATCGTCGCTGGCGGGTTGGCGCTCTACATGCTCTCGAATAAAATTTGGTTCGGCACATTTTCACCCGTTAGCGGGCAGATCAAACGCTGGTGGGGCTCCCTGCCCGGGCGCGTCTATGGCGGACCGGCGGCAGATCCACTCTCGTTTTTTGGCATCAACTACGTGGGCGACTCGAACACCTGGCATCCGGCGTCAACGGCTTTCGGCGTCTTTGCTGAAAAATTATTCGGGGCAGAGATTTCCGATATCTCACGCTATCTCATCATCCTATCCGTATTTGGACTCTTATATTACCTATTATTTTTTCTGAGTAAACAAGAGGCAAAATCAACCATCGCCCAATTGAGCCTGATCCCGCTCTTTGCCAGCGCATGGCTGCAGGTGCTGTACTATCATGCCCTGGGCTATTCCGCATACAAGGAATGGTATTGGACAAGCCAGTTGGTTTTGGTCGTCTTGGCGATCAGTCTGATTCTGGGAATACTGTATCACGCGGTCAGAAAGATCCGCTATGTTGAAACACGTGCCTGGGTGGTCGCGCTCGGCTTCGGGCTTTTCATGCTGCTCCCATTTTGGTCAGCCATTCGCACAAACATGACTTACAACGAATGGAAAGCGACTGATCCCAACGATGCCACGGCTGCCTTCATCGAAGCCAACACCGAGCCCGGCAGTATGATCGGGCTTACGGGTGGCGGCAATGCGGGCTACTTTGTCCATGACCGTATCGTGGTCAACATGGATGGTTTGATCAACAGCTACGAATATTTCAAACGTCTACAGACAGGTAAAGCGGGCGAATATTTGGCAAACGCAGGCATGGACTATGTTCTGGCGAATCCGTACATTCTGAGTCAGCCTCCGTATAAAGGTCAGTATCAAATGTATATGGAAACAACAGGCAACAAACTGGGCGGGAAGGAATTATTCCGCTATCATTCAACACAGCCCTAGGAGTTATTTACGAGAGCTCAACGGTTATCATCCGTTTCGGAACAAACGAAAAAACTTATGGATATTGGATCATCATGAAGAAATTGGATTTGTTTGAAATTATTCTGAGCGTGGCAGTCATATCGATCAGTTTATACGGTGCGCTTTCAGATGCACAAAATTTTGCCAACCAATGGTTTACCCGCGACGACGCCTATTATTATTTCAAGGTTGCGCAAAATATCAGCGAGGGCCATGGCAGCACCTTTGATGGCATCAATCCGACCAACGGCTACCACCCACTTTGGATGCTGGTCTGTATTCCGATCTTTTCGCTGGCACGCTTTGATCTCATCCTGCCGCTGCGCATCCTGCTCATGGTGATGAGCGGATTATCTTTAGCAAGCGGCATTCTGTTATACAGGTTGATCGGCAGACTGTTCGCTCCACCGATCGGAGCAGTCATTGCCGTGTATTGGGTTTTCAATTACCAGATCACCGGCGCCTTATATCAAAACGGATTAGAAACCGGGCTCGCAGCATTATTTATACTTCTGCTCATCTACCGTTTGTCCGAACTTGAACGGTCATGGCGCACCCAGGATATCTCCCACAAACAATTGATTGCCCTGGGTATCCTCGCAACTCTGACCATGTTTAGCCGCCTTGATCTGATCTTCATAGTGACCATGCTCGGTCTTTGGATCATCTTTCGTAAACACCTGTTGCGGCATTTCATCCCGCTGGATCTGCTCGCGGTGGTGACGTCTGTCTTGTTAGCCTTTATGCTCGTGCTTGGTTCTCCACGGCAATATTATTTCTATACAAGCTCGGCGCTTACCACCTCTTTTCTGGCATTGATCATAAAAATCCCTCTGGCATATTTTATAGGCTTGTATGAGCGTTCCTTTGCAAACCAGGGTCTCTGGTCGGTTCTGCGTAAGATCGCTCTTTTCACCGGGCTTGGATCGTTCAGCGTCGGCGCGATCATGTTGATTCTGGCTCAAGCGAATTTTTTTGTTGGCTTTCCCCGCACCGCCCTCATCTATGATCTACTCTTCACGTTTGCCTTCTTCACATTCAGCCGGCTTGGATTCGCCGGGCTGCATACCAATCCAAAACAGGCGGAGCAACCCTCCACGCCCATCGAAACCTTGCGCAATAACTGGCAGACCTGGTTGGGCGAAGGCTTACGCTATTATGGTGTGATATTCGGCGCGCTCGGCATCTACATGGTTTGGAATAAATTCGCATTCGGAACCTTCTCGCCGGTCAGCGGACAGATCAAGCGCTGGTGGGCAACTCTGCCGGGCAACACCTACGGCGGAGCGGCAAGCACTCCACTTGAATTCTTCGGCCTCGCTTACGACGGACCAGCCAACACCTGGGCGCCTGTGTCAACCAAACTTGGCATGTGGTCAGAAAAACTTCAACCCCACACCATGATCTTTGATGTACGGTATTACATTCTCCTGCTCGTCATTTTTGCCGTTCTCTTTTACGCCTTGTTATGGCTAACTTCAAAAAAGTCAAAACAAGCCCTCGTCCAATTAAGCGTCATGCCCCTATTGAGCGGCGCACTCTTTCAAACCTATTACTACCATGCGATTGGCTTCTCGGCATTCAAGGGCTGGTATTGGGTGACGCAAGTGGTACTGGTTGCGCTTGTTTTCGGTGTGATCCTTGGCTTACTCTACAACCTCCTGTTCAAGATCAAACAGCGCACCGCTATCGCCTGGGTCGCCGCCGTTGTATTTGCCCTCTACATGGGGTTTTCCTATTTCGAGATTATGCGGTATGTTATGCCGCATGGTCAATGGTCCCCGAATGCTCCGTACCTTGATATCATTCCATTTCTTGAGACGTCTACTGAACCCGGGAGTCTGATCGGGATCACAGGCGGCGGCACTGCCGGTTACTTCATCCATGACCGCACTATCATCAATATAGACGGGCTGATCAACAGCTACCCGTATTTTCAAGCACTACAGAAACAAAAAGCAGCCGAGTATCTCGCTGCCGAAGGCTTGAACTACATTCTGGCAAGACCGCTCATTCTTAACGTCCAACCCTATGTCAAACAATTCAATCCTTATCTTGAGCGCACTATCTATTCCTATGAAGCCAAAGACCTTCTGCGCTTTCACCCAACCCCTTATTCACCTTAACTGAAACACTGAATAAATGGATTGGAAAGACCGCTTCGCTCCCAGCCGGTAACTGCTCCTGTTAAAAGAGAATAAATCTATGCTTCGAAAAAGACCTTTTGGTGTAACCATGCTCCTGTGGATGGTGTTAAGCCTGTTAGCGTGGGGCGCCGTCCGGTTCTTCGCGGCCCTGCGCGGATGGGATGTGCTGGTCGAGTTCAGGTCCACTGTCAGCCCGTGGTATCTGTCCATAACGGGAGCAAGCTGGGCTGTGGCGGGAGGCGTCCTGCTATGGAGCATGTTCACCGTCAAAAAGTGGACTCGTCTGGCGATCCTTACATCCATATCCGTTTGGCTGATAGAATATTGGCTCGAGAGAGTCTTATTTCAGCAAGCCCGCGCGAATTTATCGTTTGCGGTGGTCGGTTCGATCGTGATCCTATGTATCGCGCTGATCAGTACACTGCACAGAAGTACGCGACACTTTTTTATCAGAAGCGAGGAGTATGAGCAACAAAACGAAAATCCAGGTTCTTAATGAACACAAAGCCAAATCCCGGCTGGGCGGCGGCGCCGAGCGCATGGAAGTGCAACACAAAAAAGGACGCTTAACTGCACGCGAACGGATTGACCTGTTGCTGGATAAGGGTTCTTTTCACGAAGTAGATGCCTTTGTCAAACATCGGACTTATGATTTTGATCTCGATCAGCAAAAGTACATGAGCGACTCGGTCGTGACCGGCTGGGGCACGATTGAGGGGCGGCTCGTGTATGTCTTCTCACAAGATTTCACTGTGTTCGGTGGCAGTCTCGGTGAAGTACATGCCGAGAAGATCTGTAAGATCATGGATATGGCGATGAAGAACGGCGCACCCATGATCGGCTTGAATGATTCAGGCGGCGCGCGTATTCAGGAAGGCGTTGTGGCGCTGGCTGGCTATTCAGATATCTTTTTGAAGAACACGATGGCATCGGGTGTCATCCCACAGATCTCTGCCATTATGGGACCGTGTGCTGGCGGCGCAGTCTACTCCCCTGCTCTGACAGATTTCATCTTCATGACCCGTAACACCTCATACATGTTCGTCACTGGACCTGATGTTGTGAAAGCTGTGACTCACGAAGAAGTTTCGTTTGAAGATCTGGGCGGCGCAAGCGTACATTCGGAAAAATCCGGGGTGTGTCATGTTGCCGCGGATAGCGAAGCGGATACTCTTTATTTGATCCGCAAGATGTTGGGTTATCTCCCTCAGAACAACATGGAAGACCCACCCTTCGTGCAAAGCGATGATCCACTGCGTATGGATGAAGCTTTGAACAGCCTTATCCCGGATGACGCGAACAAACCCTATGACATCAAAGAAGCGATCCGCATGATCGTCGATAGCGGACAGTTCTTTGAAATTCACGAAGGCTATGCCCAGAACATCGTGGTGGGCTTTGCGCGTTTGGGCGGACATTCAGTGGGCATCGTGGCGAATCAACCGGCAGTGTTGGCAGGCGTGTTGGATATTGATGCCAGCGAAAAAGGCGCCCGCTTTGTACGCTTCTGTGATTCATTCAATATTCCGATCATCACCTTTGAGGATGTGCCGGGCTTTTTACCGGGCACCTTCCAGGAACATCATGGAATTATTCGCTCAGGCGCGAAATTGCTGTATGCCTATTGCGAAGCGACCGTTCCTAAATTAACAGTGGTTACACGTAAAGCGTATGGCGGCGCATACTGTGTGATGTCGTCCAAGCACATCCGCAGTGACATCAATCTCGCCTGGCCCACTGCTGAGATCGCCGTGATGGGACCGGATGGCGCGGTGAATATCATCTTCCGCAAGGAGCTTGAGAAAGCCAAAGACCCGGTCAAGAAAAAAGCGGAATTGGTTGCCGAATATCGCGAAAAATTTGCCAGTCCTTATGTGGCGGCTGAACGCGGCTATATTGATGATGTGATCGAACCCAAAGAGACGCGTCCGCGTTTGATCAATGCGCTCGCAATGTTGAGCAACAAGCGCGATTCGAATCCCGCCAAGAAGCACGGAAATATTCCATTGTAAGCATGCGTAGGGGCGAGGTCTTCTCGCCCCAGGGCGGGGAGACCCCGCCCCTACGTGAAGAGGTGTCATGTTCAAAAAAGTATTAGTTGCAAACCGTGGCGAGATCGCAGTCCGTATTATCCGTGCCTGCCGTGAACTGGGCATAGAAACCGTCGCTGTATATTCAGAAGCGGACCGCCGCGCCATGCATGTGCGTTATGCAGATGAGGCGTATTTGTTAGGACCCGCACCTTCACGCGAATCCTATTTACGCGCGGATAAGATCATCGACACCGCACGCAAATCCGGCGCGGATGCGATCCATCCTGGATATGGCTTTTTGGCAGAACGCGAGGATTTCTCCGCCGCATGTGAGGCGAACCACATCTCGTTCATTGGTCCAAAGCCATCTGCCATCGCAGCCATGGGCGATAAGATGACAGCGCGTAATACCGTCGCTGCAGCGGGCGTGCCAGTTGTACCAGGCACGGAAGGCGAAGGCGCACTGTCGAATGACGAGCTGCTCGCTGTCGCACCGCAGATCGGTTTCCCATTGTTGATCAAAGCCACGGCGGGCGGCGGCGGAAAAGGCATGCGGGAAGTAAAAAGCCTGGAAGAGATGCCAACTCTACTTGCGTCAGCGAGGCGAGAGGCTGAATCCGCTTTTGGCGATGGCAATGTCTATTTGGAGAAACTTGTCGAAGGGGCGCGGCATATCGAGATCCAGATCCTGGCAGATTCACACGGCAATGTGATCCACTTGGGCGAACGCGAATGTTCCCTACAGCGTCGCCATCAAAAGTTATTAGAAGAAGCGCCATCGTCTGCGTTGAGCGAAGAGCTGCGGCAACAAATGGGGTCTGTGGCGGTCAAGGCGGCGCAATCAGTAAATTATGTTAACGCTGGGACAATAGAATTCCTGCTCGATAAAGATAATCATTTTTTCTTCCTTGAAATGAATACGCGTTTGCAGGTGGAACATCCCGTCACTGAAATGGTGACCGGCATCGACATCGTGAAGGAACAGATCCGCATAGCGCGCGGACGTGCCCTGAGTTACAAGCAGGAAGATGTGCGCTTCAATGGTCATGCCATCGAATGCCGCATCAACGCCGAAGACCCCTATAACAATTTCATGCCATCCACGGGAACCATCACACACAGCATCCTCCCCACCGGACCAGGTGTACGCATCGATACCGGCGTCTACCCTGGCTTTGAGATCACGCCATTCTATGATCCCATGATCGCCAAATTGATCGTGTGGGGCGAAACGCGCGCGCAGGCTATCCTGCGTATGCGCCGTGCGTTGGAAGAATATCGCATCGTCGGTGTGCGCACGAATATCCCCTTCCATCAAACCATGATGGACTCGCATCGTTTCATGGCCGGTCAATACGACACTCGTTTTGTAGAGGAACGTTTCACCATGGAAGAATCCGAAGAAACTCGCCAAAGCCAATCAGAGGTTGCAGCCATCCTGGCAACCCTGATCGCCCACCGCGAAACCGAACGTTCCGCCCAGATCGTTAACCGCAACGAACGCGACGCCAGCAACTGGAAATGGGTTGGTCGCTGGGAAAGAATGCATAGGTAGGTCTCGATACTTGAGTTGGGACGCTGATGCACGCTGATCTTCGCTGATTTTTTAATTGAAAGATAAATGAATAAGAAACCTGTTTACAGCGCTCCGCTGTATAAGCACTCTGAACTAACCGAACAAATCATTGGCGCGTTTTATGCGGTTTATTCTGCCTTGGGCTACGGGTTTCTCGAGAGTATCTATGTCAAGGCATTAATGATTGAATTGAAGAAACGTGGTTTAAATGTTCAAGACGAACTCCCCATCCATGTTTATTATGACGGTCAATTGATTGGAGAGTATTTCGCAGACCTGGTGGTGAACGAACTGGTGATTCTTGAAATCAAAGCTGCCAAAGCGCTTGCAACTGAACATGAGGCGCAATTGCTGAATTACTTGAAGGCAACACCGTATGAAGTTGGGTTGCTGCTCAACTTTGGACCAAAGCCTGAAACCAAACGTCGTTCATTCGACAACAACCGCAAGGAATGGTACATTGCCCAAAACAAAAAATAAATCTGCGTTTTTCAGCGTTTACACTTGCACCTGGTGCAAGTACAGGTGTCTGCGTCCAAATTATAAGAGTGTAAGGTAATCAAATATGAAATATATTACAACTGTTGAAGGCAAAGAATTTGTCGTTGAGATCGTTGACGAAAAACACATCACCGTTGACGGCAAGCTCTACGGTATCGATTTCGAATCCGTGAGCGGACAGCCAGTCTATTCGCTGATCGTGGACGGTAAGTCACATGAATCCTATGTGCAGCGCGGCGACGAGAATTGGCAGGTGCTGCTGCGCGGGCGTCTCTACCCCGTCACCGTGGAGGATGAACGCGAGAAACGTCTGCGTGCTGCAGCAGGCGGAGGCGTGGAAGAATCAGGCGAGTATCATCTCAAGGCGCCCATGCCCGGGCTGGTCGTGGCTGTGCAAGTGACAGAAGGTCAGGAAGTCAAAAAGGGACAGGTCCTGATCATTCTCGAATCCATGAAAATGCAGAACGAACTCAAAGCTCCGCGCGATGGCATCGTAAACCGCATCAAGGTCAAAGCAGGGGAAAGTGTGGAACAGAAACAACCCTTGCTCAGTGTCCATTAAACAGCATGCAGGAAATCGAAGCGAAATTTTACGTTCGGGATTTGAAAAAAATCGAGGCGCGCATCCAAACCCTGGATGCGCGTTTGATTCAACCGCGTGTGCTGGAGACGAACATCCGCTTCGACCTACCCGATGGCGGACTCAGCTCCAAAGGGCAGGTCCTGCGCCTGAGACAGGATACCCAGGCAAAATTCACCTATAAAGATGCCGGCACAAAGCAGCAGGGGATTATCAACCGCACGGAAATTGAATTCGTGGTGGAAAGCTTCGATAAGGCAAAGTCATTTCTTGAAGCGCTCGGATACAAAAAACTGATCCAGTACAATAAATATCGCACCACCTACTCTCTGGAGTCAGACAGCTTGCTGTCAGAAAACCAGAAGCAAGCTTCTGGACTCCAGAGTTGTCACATCATGCTCGATGAATTACCATACGGCAACTTCGTCGAGATCGAAGGCGAAGACATCGCCGCCATCCACACTATCGCTCAGAAACTCAACCTTGATATCCAAGCCGCCATCACAGCCGGCTACACAAACTTATTTGAAAACGCACGCCGGTCGATGGGCTTCACATTTACCGACCTGACCTTTGCGAACTTTGAAGGGCTTCAAGTCCTGCCCCAGCATCTCCAGGTGCAGCCTGCAGATTAAAATCAGCCGTGAGAATAAATATTCCAGCAAATTGTGATTGAAAATCAACTTAAAAAGACGTATACTAAAAGTGCTCAACTGTCCCAACCCATCTTAGAAAGGATTCGTTCCATGCATAATCATAATCATCGTAATCCACTCCACTGCATTCTCCCGCCGCACATGTTGAATAATATCGCCACCCATGGCACTGAAGACCAAAAGGGACTGGCAATTAACAACCTCAAAGCAACGGAGCGAATGCGCGGACAACGACGCGCCATGGCTGATTTCACAGCAGCCTCATTCCGTATAGCAGCTGTCGGTGGCGGCAAGGAGCGTATCGTTTATGACGCCAAGAACGGTACTACCCTCCCTGGCACGGTGGTGCGAAATGAAGGCGACCCGCCTTCGGCAGACGTGGCAGTCAATGAAGCCTATGATGGCAGCGGCGCGACCTATGACCTGTACAAAAACATTTATGGCCGAGATTCCATTGACAATAAGGGTATGCGACTCGACTCCACAGTCCATTACAGAAAAGGGTATGACAACGCCTTCTGGGATGGACAACAAATGGTCTACGGCGACGGCGACGGCGATCTTTTCAACCGTTTCACCATTGCCATTGACGTGATGGGGCACGAACTCACCCATGGCGTAACTCAATTTGAAGCCAAGCTAAACTACTCCCAACAATCCGGCGCGTTGAACGAATCGATGTCAGATGTGTTCGGGTCACTCGTCAAACAATATTCATTAGGTCAAAGCGCCACAGATGCCGACTGGCTCATTGGCGCCGGGTTGCTGGCGGCAGGTGTCAATGGTGTTGCGCTCCGCTCCATGAAAGCGCCCGGCACTGCCTATGATGACCCTGTTCTTGGTAAAGACCCACAACCAGCGCACATGAAAGACTATGTCAACACCACCAGCGATAACGGCGGCGTCCACATCAACTCTGGCATACCGAACCGTGCTTTCTATCTCATTGCAACCCAAATAGGCGGTAATGCGTGGGAAAAGACCGGACAGATCTGGTATGCAACCCTGCGTGATAAACTGACCAGCAGTTCCAACTTTCAAGATTGTGCCAACCAAACCTTCCAGGTTGCGGGAGCATTATTCGGGGCTGGGAGTCTCGAACAACAAGCCGTTAAGACCGGCTGGGCTGATGTCGGCATCGATGTAGCCGGTAGCGGCGGTGACCCAACACCCCCACCTTCTTCACCTGGTTGCTTTGGATCAATGCTAAAACTGATCGGCGCAGCCTAAAGGTGACGTATGAAAGCAAAACGCATCAAGTTCGAACGTACCGGTGGTTTTGCAGGTATCCGCTTTGCCGCTGACTTTGCATTGGACGATCTGCCAGAAAGTCAGGCGCATCAGATCCATGAATTGTTGGATGATATGGACTTTGATGAACTGCCGGAACACATCCTTGACAACCAACAGGTTGCAGATGGTTTTCAGTATTCAGTAACAGTCACAGCAGAAAAAGAACAACACACTGTAACGATGAGTGATACCTCTGCTCCGAAAAAAATGGAACCCCTACTCGAGATCCTGACGCAGATCGCTAAACAGCAAGCCAGAAATAAAAAATAAATCTTTAACACAACAAAAAACGCCTTCTTTTACAGAAGGCGTTTTTTGTTGTGTTACTTACAACTTTGCGCTGGCTCGTACCATTCACCGAGTCCGCTTTGCAGGTGTTGGGCGGCTTCCTGCGGTGTCAGATCGAATGCCACCATGTTATACAGGTCCTTGCGGATGATCGTATCCGCTCCAGGAATCTTGCTGGAGATGCCAGCATACATCCAGCGGATATCTTCATCATAGGTATTGACCAGTTTTAGGAATTTCGCATCATTGTCGTTACTGGCTTTGCTGGTTTCGTTTTTGTTCAACGGATAGAAACCGGCAAGATTCTGAGCGGTCAGATCCACGGCTTCCTTCGACATCAACCACTTCAAGAAGAACTGCGCTTCCTGCGGGTGGGCGGATTCGCGGTTGATGCCGATCCCCACATCCGGTTGGAAGATCACATATGTTTTTGATGTAGGCGAAGGCACGGCAAATACATCCCAGGCAAAGCCCTCAACCTGCGCTTTATCCGAAACGGTTTGCAGATCCCACGAACCGCCGAACAGCATGACAGCATGCCCTTTGAAGAATAACTCCTTGCTGTTTTGCGAATTGATGGTTGCCGCATCTTTAGGCAGATAAGGCTTGAGATCTGCGATCGTCTGGAAAGTCTTCACCACCTTGAAGCTGTTATAGCATTGACTGGTGCCATCCGTCCGCATCAGGCTCTCACGACCGCTGGGACCTCCCAAAAAGTTGGCGGCAATGCTCATGAACATCTCACTGTCTTCCGACTGATTGAGGGCATTTGCGATCGGGATCATGTTCGGATCTTTTTCAGTGATCTTCTTGACCAAATCCATGAACTGTCCCCAAGTCGTAGGTACCGAAAGTCCGTAAGCCTGGAACAAATCCTTGTTGTAATAGACGCCCTGCACCACACCCACGAACGGCACGGCATAATAGTCACCAGACTTACTCGTCCACGGGACGATCTTGGTGGGGTCATAGCTTGCATTAATATCCATATCCGTGTTCAGTCTGGCGAGGTATTTGGCGATACTACCGTCCACAGAAAACGGACGGACATAGAATAGGTCAGGTCCCTCACTCCGGCTTAATTGGATGTCGAGGATCGAATCGTAGTTCACGCTTACAACTGGTTTGTGTTCAACTACAATATTTTTCCCCTGGGACTTTGCATAAGCTTGAAATGCATCCAGCAAGATTTGGATCTGCTTTGAATCTTCGGGTCGCCAGGTGCTTAACGTTAATTTGACCTGACCATTCGCGGTATTCGACTCAGTCTGAGTATTGGACGCCACAACCAAAGGCTTGGTGGCTTCGACCGCCAGATCGGATAGATGTTTCGACGCCGCCTCTTTCGGACCGAAGTGGATGTTCCCGTTATAGACGAAGAATCCTGCACCGATCACAAAGATCAAGATCGAGGGGTAGATGATGCGCCCAAGCAAATCCAAGCGTTCGCGCTTTTCATGAAAACCTTTTTTATCAACTTTTCTTTTGGCATCTTCCTCCGCTTTTTCAAAGCGAATGCTGATCGTTTCCAATAATACGATCAACGCCGACATCACATACGAGGCATAGAAAAGGTATTCCATCGCAACGGTGTAGCCGATTTGAGGCAGGGCATCGGCAAGCGTGAGGTGAAAGAACGCAGTGGTCAGTAACGCTGTGGAGCCCACTGCCAGTCTCTCGGAATGACCCAGCGGCAGGAAGAACGTGATATAGGCGAGGATCAAGGTCAATAGTAACGGGAGCAGGCTTTTCACGATGTATTGAAGCGCGTCCCGTTGAATGTCCACTTTCACATTGATCAGCGAATAATTCGTCGCCACGGAACGTCCGAAATTTTGCGGGCTGCCAAACGTGGAAAAGGTCGGGAAGATGTCCTGATTGACTTGCGCAGTTTGGGGCTTCCAACCAAAGATGGAATCGAATGCGCCGTTCTCACCATAGTTCGTCAGCAGTCTATCTTCGTTCTCATAACGCATGCCGATGCGATCCACTACATATTGGATGAACGAGGTGGTCGCGTTCTGATTACGGAATTCAACGATCAGGTCTTGATGTTCGAAAGGATAATCATAAAAACGGAACTGACTCTTGAACGTGCCGCTGACGCGAAAAGTTTTGAGGACCGTTCCATCGGCATTGGTCTCTTCGCGGATGGGAGCGATTCCTACATCACCCTCGGCGTTCGTGAAAACAAAATCATCCGGCTTGAAGTCCGCATCGCGGTTGTTGGGGCGATAACGGAACCACAGATAAAAATCCATTTTATAAGTGGAGGTCTTGATATCGATCTCATCGATACCCAAAAGGTCCACGCCCGAATACACCACGTTCGCCTTATAGACATAACCGCCATTCACGGTCATGATCCGCCCACGCTTGATCTGTTCCTGTAGATTCTTGATCTCATTCGGCGCAGAGATCGGCTCAAATTGCACATTGGCAGAAACGATCTCGCCATTTTGATAAATACCAAAGCGTGCCGCGCGGCTGATATTGCGAGATGGTTCAAAGTAGATCGGGCTGACAATCCCCTGCGCGCCGGTCTCGGCTTTATCCATACTCAGGAGCGCTTTAAACATATCGCGGCGGTCAGCAGTCACATCCTTACCTTTAATCTCGGAACGTTGGATAGCTGTCACAAGCGCAAGTGTGGCATCATAGCCATTGATGACGCTGTCACCCGGATGGACGGCTTCATTCGTGGCGCTGCTTTTATATTTAGTTTGATAATCGTTCAAGAATTGATTGGCATAACGATTGGCGCTATCGAAGATGATCGCATGCGTGGTAAGAATACCGTTGGTGTAATAACCTGGGAATGTTTTTTCTTCGGGCTTGTCACCGATCACACTCAAAAAATTGGGGGTGCTTAATGTACTGGCGCCTACAATGGGAAATGAGACACCCTTCTGTTTCATCTTTACCAGCAAGTCGGCAGCCGTGGCATCGTCAGTGGCGATAAAGATTGTGCCGGGGTTGCCCCCCGCAACCAGACTGGAAACGATATCATCCAGACTCTGTTCCTTGGAGCTACTAGCGACCACCTTCTCGGTAACGATCTGCCCGCCCAGACCAGTGAAGGTATTTCTAAATTGCTTTGCCAGAATCTGGCCATATCCATCAGTCGTGGAAATGATGCTGGCAGTCTTTTTGCCGATCATATCCGCCAGTGTCGTGTCGCTGAGAACATCCACACCTTTTACAGGAATTGAAATCCCATTTTGCTGAAAGAGTTCATTCAATCGGTCGATCACCGCCGGGTTTGCAGCAATGAACAGAAAACTGGGTTGCTCCCCACTGGGGATGGCAGCGATTCGGGCAACAATATCTTTCAATTGCGGTTCAACAGTGCTGACTTGAAAATTATTTTCAGCTGCCAAAACGCCAGTGCTCTCTGTTGATGGAGTTGGCTGTACAGGTTCAGGCAAAGTGATCGTTTCTCGGAATGTAACCACGCCGCTGAGTTTTACAAACTGATTTCGAAATTGGATCTGGCTGATTTGATCAGCATTGGCAGTGCTATGAATGATTCCCGCCGTCACTTTGTCATCGAGCTTGATCAGGTAATTTGCGAGATACGCCGCCTCTGACTCAGCCGTGTAGGTGATGTTGAAATGATAGGGATGACTTTCAGTAAGATGTTCAGTCACCGGGATGACATTGATCACGGGGATCTTGTTCTGGTCATAGATCGACGCCGCGGCATCGGAAGTTTCAATGGATGAATGTCCGATCACTGCCACCGCGTTGCTTTTAACGATCTTGCTCGCTAATTGCTGTGCTTGTGTCGGGTCGTTTCCATCTTTATAGAGATCGACCTGAATATTGACGCTCTTCAACGCATTGATCTGGTCAACTGCCAACTTGACACCCGCATATACAGATTGAGTATTAGGGCTTGCTTCTGTACCAGGGTCAGCTTCCACCACGGCGATGCGAATGGTTCGAGAACCGCTTAATTGTGACAACGGAGCGCAATTCGCCAATACAATGGTTAGGATAAAAACCAAAGCCAGGGTGGAAATAAGTTTTGTACTCTTGAACATGGACATCCTCAATAACAAGGGGTTTATGTGGAACTTAACACTGCAAAAATCGTGAAGATATGGTTTAGCTTTTCAATTTCCCAACGGCATAGTTATTAGACCTCTTGCATAAGTACAGTTCGGACCCGTGTTGTGATTTTTAGCCACGGATTTCACAGATTCTCACGGATTTGTTTTTAAAAAATCAGTGGAAATTCGTGAAATCCGTGGCAAGAAGACTTTTGCAAGAGATCTATTATGGCTTGGGCCAGGGAATCTTCACCGGTTCGGAATAGCCGTGCTTTTCGACCGTATACAAGAATCCAAAGGATGGTTCGCCGCAACCTGCCTCATCCTTGACCGTGTAGCTGGTGGTGAACTGGTCGGGATAGGAGAATGTCCACCAAAGGTAGGCGCCACCTTGGCAGACGAAGGCATCGATGAAGTAGCCGCGGTCTTTATCGCTGGTCATCATGACCTGATCCCAACTAATAATGACATTATTCCCATCCCGGACCGCGTTGACATTATTAGGCGGACCGTACATATTGCTGCCGATCGCCTGCAGGTTCAGCTCGGTCAGGTTGACCTTGGAGATATCCCCCACTACATCCACGACCGATGGGGCGACCCAACAATAGTAGCTCAGCTTGTCAAACTTGATGAACAGCCATTTGCTGTATACAAACCGCCCGCGGACCGTACCTACATCGCCGGGATACAAATCCGCGGCGTGGAGATACGCGGCAGATGGACCATAACGACAATGCGCCTGCTTGTTCACCGTCACCGTTGGGAATGAAAATGTCGGTGTGGGTGAGATCGTTGGCGAGGATGTAATAGAGGGTGTCAGCGTGAGGGTGGGAAGCAGAGTCTCTGTGCTGGTGGGGGTAAACGTCAACGTCGATGCCGGGGTTTCGGTTTGCAACTCGGCTGTGACTGTTGGCGTTTCACTTGAGATAGATTGAGCTTGCGGTTTTGGAAAACTACAAGCCAAAATAAAAATAAGCGCAACTGGAAGAACGATACGATAAGATTTCATTTCAACTCCTAAAAAGTAACGCGACATTTATGTCGCATTCACAGGTAGAGCGACATAAATGTCGCGTTACACAAACGGCGACAAAAATGCAAGCATATTTTTACCAAGCATTTCATTAGCATAACCGCCCTCCATGATGATCACGGTCGGCAACCCAAGTTCAGCGATCCTTTTTGCGATCTTTCCAATGCCGTCTGTGGTTACCTTGATGGTGCCCAGCGGATCATCGGCGTAAATATCCATGCCCGCAGAGAGAACCAAATACCTGGGTTTGAATTCACGAATTTTTTGCAATGCCTGGTCTAAAGTTCCCAAGTAGGCATCATCGCCCGTTCCAGCAGGCAAAGGGAAATTATGATGATAACCAAAACCTCGTCCCCTGCCGCGTTCATCGGCATAGCCGATATAACTTGGGTATTCATAATCCGGGTCGGCATGGATCGAAACGGTGAACACATCATCGCGCGCATAAAAAATATCCTGCGTGCCGTTGCCGCAATGGTAATCAATGTCGAGCACGGCAACCGGTCCTTTTGATGAAAGCCAGTTCGCGGCAACTGCGGCATTGTTGATGAAGCAATAACCGCCCGCATAATCTTTGCCCGCATGATGCCCCGGCGGGCGGCATAACGCGAAAGCTGACCGCTGACCGCTGACCACTATCTCTGCCGCGTTCAATGCACAATTGGCAGAGGCTAACGCGGCGGAATATGTCCCTGCGACGATGCAGGCGCTCAAGTCCATCATGTAATAGCCCGCGCGCCCCAACAGGGATTTCGGTTTATGCGGTTCTCGGCGCAGGGCGAAGGTGGCAGGCAACAGCGTGGACGGATCTTTGGGATGAGTAGCCAGCCACTCGGTCCAGGCTGAGGCGAGAAAGTCCAGATACTCCTGATCGTGCACGGCGCGCAGCGGGTCAAGTCCAAAGTTCATCGGCTCGCGAATCTCCGCCCACTTCACACCGCGCAGCGCGTTTAAAATTTTATCCATGCGGTCGGGGTTTTCGAGATACGGCACGCGCACACCCCCATCAAAAATCTCGAAGGGCGGCTCGTGTTGACGATGTTTTTCGGAATAGAAAATTTTCACTTGACCTCCGTAAGAACCAGCATCTCAATTGTATCAAGAGTACGGAGGATTTCATGGACGTATTTGACGCAATCTACAATCGACATTCACAGGGGAAAGTCAAGCCAGACGCGCTGCCACGCGAGTTGATCGAAAAATTATTATCCGCCGCCGTGCAGGCGCCGAACCATCACAAGGTGCGGCCGTGGCGCTTCGTGGTCTTGACGGGCACCGCGCGCAATAAGCTTGGGGATGTATTCGCCGCTTCACAACTCGACCGAAAGCCTGATCTGCCGCAAGAGGCTTTGGATAAATTCCGAGGCTTGCCGCTCCGCGCACCGGTGGTCATTGCCGTGGGCGTGGATAAACCCGGCGATGAAAAAGTACACGAGATCGAGAACGTCGCCGCTGCTGCTGCGGCATGTCAGAATCTTTTGCTTGCCGCCCAAGCCGAAGGACTCGCCGTCATGTGGCGCACCGGCGAATGGTCACGCGACCCGCAGATCAAAGAATATTTGGGGTTCTCAGCAGAACAGCATCTGCTGGCTTATCTCTATATTGGTTACCCCGAGTTCATCGCTGAGCATCCACCCCGCCCATCGTTTGAAGATCGCACGGTGTGGAGGGCAGAGTAATAAATAATGAAACAGAGCGCTGGACTTGCAAGTCCAGCGCTCTGTTTATGTTTACTTGTCTACTTGTTTCCTTTTGTACTTTCCCCCTATGGCTGACTCACAGTCAACGATTCAAGATCAACACCAACTGGCAACTTCTCAGGGGATGAAACAGCCATGCCGATCTTGCCAAATGAAAAATTAAATTGTGTATCGACCATACTGTTCACCAGGGTTTGATTCACATACAAGCTGAGTTGGTTGCCCACACATTCCGCCGTCAGGACGTTCCGCGATATACCCGGATTAATCAGCGGGGATACACCACTGAGTAATTCGTTATACCCCTGGTTTACAAGCCCAGCACTGTCCATGGCATAGATCTTATACGTACCAGTATTGGAAACAACAAACTCGTACCAGCCGATGTCGCTGTAGCGGCAGATCAAACTGACACCGTTGGCATCGGCGCCCCTGTTCGTAACGTCGGCTTCCACCTTTACATCGGAATAGGTGTAATCGTTATTGATCAGATAGAACCAGGGCAGTTTATCATCCAGGGACAGCAGGTCGACCGCCAGCTTGCCCACCTCCACCTTCATCGCCACCATGCTTTCATCGCCGCTGGTCATGAAGTGGATCCAACTGGCGATATTGCCGTCGAATTGCTCGGTATAAAATGGCTGAAAGATCGCAGTCGGTGTATCAACGCTCACAACCGCTGTCGGCTGTTCGACGATCGGAGTATCTGCAATGGGCGCCGCTGTCGGTTGCTCACCGATTGGAGTTGAAATCATCGGTGACGCTGTTGGCTCAAGGGTGGGCATTTGTGTATCGGCGAATGCTGGTAGATACGCCACTGTGGTTGGAGTGCCGGGTGGCAACTCGGCAACCTGTGTCTGCTGAATAGGTGGCAATTCGGCAATCGGCGTATCTACAAAACCAGCCGGTGCATTTGGGATGATAACAGCATTGAAAGAGACAAATCGCATGGCGCCTGCCAACACAATAGCACTGGCAAGCACCCATGTCAGAGTGCCTAGAGTAATGGTCTTCTTTTCGGCTTTGTTCCTTCTGAACCAGGCAACGGCAATTGCCGTAAGCAATGCCGCCGATAAAAGCGGATAGGCTTGGATGGAAAGCAACCGGATACGGTCTTGAAAATTCTGGAAATAGAAGTAAATGTAGAGCGCCAGGCCAAGGAACGCGACACAGGCGGTCACGATCAAGACAGGTTTGATTCCCCTAACCTGCCTTTCAAGTTCTATGGTTTTCATCTCTGTTCTAAAGAACCAAAGCGCTGTCAGGATCGGGGGCAATAAAAGGATTGGTAAAGCTACGTTGTGTCCAATATAAAAATAGGCATCATTCGTAAAGAAGTAATAGGCGTAATAGGTCGCCCAGATCGCCAGGCTGATGGGCGAAAAGTAATAGCACTGCACATAGAAATTTTCTTTCAGCGTATTCTCACCGATCGGCACACCCATAAATAATTTGGTGGCGAGCGCAAACAACAACGGCGGGATCATTAAAGCCAGCGCCAGAAAGATCGTGTTCTCTTTTTGGATCTGATCCACCAGGTTTTCAACGCCGGGAGTCGCACCTTGAGTGCCTGTAGATTTGGCGGTGTCGCTTGAAATAACGATCTGCTCATCAGACTTAACCGGCACCGTCACTTTCAAAAACGACTTGTACACTTCGACAAGCGGCGCATCCTGCCGAAACGGATAGTACTTCCCGGCATAGACGTTGATGTAATACTCCCCTGACTCAAGGTCGGGGAACGTATATAAGAACCGATCCCTGACCGTGTTACTGTCCACGATCTCGATCAGGTTCGCGGGACCGCCCGGGTAATGATTCTCCCAGGAGATCACCGCATAACTGCCATCACTCTTTACTTTTTCGACCGTCCAGGTATGAAAGTAATCCATGTCTTTCGCGGATGATTTGAAGTCGGTCAACGACTCAAACAACAAAGTGCGTCCGGTGGCTGGTTTTTCTTCAGCCGGACTGCTGAGCGTGGTACCAAAGGTTGGGAGGAAACTGAAGATCAGAGCCGGGAGCAGCGCCACCACAAGCAATAGAATGACCGGCGACATATACTCATCGAACGGCGAATGTTCATCCGGTTTATGTTCGGGGTTTAGCTCGGCTTTAATATAATCGTGCGCCCAGATCGGGTTCAATGTGATCTTGACAATGGTCTTGGGGATCAAGATCACCCACATCAAGATCTTATAGATCAGTTTTTCAAAATCCTGCAAAACCGTGAAGATACTTTTCATGCCAGCCTCCGCCTCCGCTTTATCTGCCCAGCACTTGCAACATCAGATCGGGTCTATCGGTCATGATCCCATCCACGCCCCACTCGATGTACTGCTTCATCAAGGCTGGGTCATCAACCGTCCACGGTTCGACGTGCAGATTTTTGGCATGTGCTTCGCGGATGAAGCGCGCCGTCATCACGGGGATGCCATACGATTCAGATTTCTCCCACGGCACTTGGAGCGACTGGTATTGCGGTGAAAGCCACCCGCTCAAGAAAACTTTTCCAAACAGGATAAATGGCGCCACTTCCATCTTGGCAGCGCTGGTCGCCACTTCAGGACAGGTCTCACGGAACAACTTCATCGCATCATCGTGGAAAGATGCGACAACCACTTTGTCCTGCATATTAGATTCACGGAGCAGGTCACAAAACGGCTTCGCGATCGGATTCTTTGTGAGCTTGATCTCGATGACATAACGCATGTCAGGAAATTTCTCAAAGAGTTCTTTGAGTGTTGGTACTTGAATCCCCTGCCCGCGAAACGGAAAAGTCTTGCCACCGTCATTCGACCATTTGTAAGCGCCATCGAGTTTCTTCAAATCAGCTAAAGTCAAATCTTCGATGAGACCTGCGCCATCCGTAGTGCGGTCCACTTTTTCATCGTGCATCAAAACGATCTCACCATCCTTCGTGATATGCGCATCCATCTCAAGCACATCGGCTCCCAAAGCGACGGCGTGTTCAAACGCATACATCGTATCGCCGGGGAAGATCCCATCGCCGCCTTGATGTGCGATGACAAGCACGTCGGGGCGGGGATTTGAATAGTAAGCCGAATCAGGTGCCGGTTTGGCAATGAGGCGCAGAACGATCACGACTCCAAGTACAACTCCCCAAAAGATCCGCATCCATTTTTTATTTTTCATAATGTCCTCCTTGATGTCTTGAAAATTTGTTTGGTCTAAAACCAATAACGCGCTACCGACATACAGATCACCGCAATAATAAGCGAGTAAGCACTGACCGGACCAACCACTTTCAACTTTTTCTGCGCGGCTTGAATTTTGCCCATCTGTTCATCGGTCGGTTTGCCTTGCACTTCAGAACCAACCTTGACCAGCGCATTGAGGTTTGTACCGATCTGCATACCGTAGATAAAACCGATCAACCCAAAAATGCCGCCAATTCCAAAGACCAAGCCCGGACCTGACCTCGTCCAAGCTGAAGTAAAACCTTTCGAATCGATCCAGTAAAGGATCGCACCCGCGAGAATTGTCGTGCCTGCCGCAGCAGAAATTATTTTCGTAATTCCAGCATTCTTAACCAGTGCCCCCATAAATTTTTGCCCCGCCTCACCAGTAGCAGCCACGGTCGGGCTGATAAAAAAGCCCAGCATGATCGCACTCCCAAACCAGAAAGCGCCGCCAACCACGTGCAAAAAACGCAGAACAATCGTCAGGTAATGCATGATCTCTCCTTTGGTAAAATGAATTTGATATTCAAACACTCCCGGAGGAACTCCGATGCGTTCAATTTATGTAGATAAAAACATCCCGCGCGTTTTGTTGACGAAAGCCATCACCCCATTTTGGAAGGACTTCGTCTGGACGCCGCTATCCTCAGCCACAGCTGGTTCGTTGCCCGATCAACCTTTACCCGGCTTACGCTGGATTCGCGTTAAGAACCTCGCTTGCGGAATCTGCGCCACCGATCTATCCCTGCTCTTCATGACGGCGAATCCATCTGTCGCCCCTGCCGCCCTGCCCGGACTCCAACGCTTCTATCTGGGACATGAAGCTGTTTCTGCCGTCACCGAAGTTGGCGCTGGCGTGACGAATTTCAAAGTCGGCGATCGTGTCATTATGGATAAACACTTCTACGGTGTGAATTGTTTGAATCTCGAATTGGAAAATCTTTGCGAGATGTGCGCGCAACAGGAATATAACTTTTGTTTGAATAAATCCGATTATCCGTATCTCGGCATCGGCGGCGGATTTGGTGACAGCTACGTCACGCATGAGACTGGCGCATTTCTATGCCCGCCAGAGTTGACTCTCGATCAAGCTGTGTTGGTCGAACCATTCGGCATAGGGACACATACCGTTTTACGCCACCCACCAAAAGCAGGCAATAAAGTTCTAGTCATCGGCGCAGGCATGATCGGACTCGCTGTGCTCATGGCAGTCAAAGCCGCGCAACCTGATTGTGAAGTGACAATTCTTTCACGCTACGAGTTTCAATCCCAAATGGCAGAGCGGCTTGGCGTGAAACATATTCTGCGCAACGATGAATATCAAGGCATCGCCAAAGCTTCCGGCGGAAAATTCTTCTCGGCACCTATGAACAAAGGCATCGTCGTGGGCGGCTTCGATATCATCTACGATTGCGTAGGGAATTCAAACACGCTCAACAATTGCTTACGGTGGGCAAAGGCGAACGGCAAAGTCGTCATGGTCGGCGCGCACATGCAGCCCATGACCAAAGTGGATATGACCACGATCTGGTATCACCAAATTGAATTAGTCGGTGTCGTCGCGCATGGGCACGAACATTTCAACGGCGAACACAAACATACATTTGAGTGGGTCATTGAATTTATGAAGCAGGGGTTATACAAGACTGATGGCTTCATTACACATCGCTTCCCCTATGAAGAGTATAAAGAAGCTATTGTATTGACGCATGGCTCAAAGGGTAATCCCAAGGCGATCAAAGTAATTATGCAGGCGTAAAAAGTGACAGTCACCTTTAAGGTGACTGTCACTTGATTTTCTCTACCGCCACTTTTGCCAGCGCATGAAATTCTCTATCGGCGCGATTCGCCATGATCTCCTGTAAGGCGGGCAAGGTGCGCTTATCCTTCAACTCCCCCATTGCCGCGATGACATGCTTCTTCACTTCACGTTCAGGGTCTTTCAACATCTCAAGCAGCACAAGTGCAACGCGCGGCTCGGTGATCTTCGGCAACACATCCACCGAATGGATGCGGATCCACATTTCGGGATGATCCAGCGCTTCGACCAGGATCTCGAAACTGCGCACGCCAAATTTGACCAACGCCTCGGCTGACGCTTGTCCCACATCGTGATGCAGGTCGTACAACGCCGTGCCCAATGGATCGACCGCACGCGCATCTCCAATCCGACCGAGTATCAGCGCCGCATACCTGCGGACAGTCCCTTCGGGGTCTTTTAGCGCCGTGGTCAAAGGTTCAACCGCTACTGCACCCATCTTTTCGATTGCGTTGAACAGGTCACCGGCTTGCACTTCGCGTTCATACCACCAGAACGGATCACGCAAGGCTTCCATGAGATAAGGCAACGCGGCGGGATGCTGGGTATAGCCCAACGCTTTTGCCGCGGCTTGGCGCACTTCGATCTTTAGATCGTCGAGCAAAATGTTTGTGAGGTCATCAAAAGTGGAGGGGTCTTTGTACAATCCCAGTGCAAGGCACCCCGCAATGCGGACTTCATCTTCGGGGTCTTTCAAGGTTTTGAGGATGGGTTGAACAGTTTTTGGCTCGCCTATTTTCCCCAACGCCAACGCCGCACGCGCACGAACGGTAAAGTATTCGCCGCTCAACGCATCTAACAGCGCGGGCACAGCGGACTTATCCTTGCTGATGGCAAACACATCCACGATCCGCGCACGGATAGCAGGATGTGCAGTGGCAAGCAACTTGATCATTAAGGGAGAGGCGGAAGGGATGCGGGCAAGAATCTGCTGATAGATGGCGAGCAGGCTCAAGTCTTTGGTTTGAAGCGCTTCTAACAACGCAGGTGTGGCATCGGCACCGAGTCCAATTAAATCCTGTGCGGCACGGTCCCGTTTGGTTGTATCTGCCAGTTGAGTGACTAGACGATTCGCATCACCTTTCGCCCCACCCATGAGCCAGCCAAAGATATTTCCTTTTGCAGGCGGCGGCTCAGACGGTTGTGTTTCTATTTTCTTTGGGACTTCTTTCGCGACTGGCGGTGTTGACTGGCTGCTGGATGATTTGACAGAGTCTGGTTGTGCAACTTTGAAGTTACCTGTTTGGTCAGACGTAACCTTATGTTGAAGATTCAACTCACTGATGTAAAATGAAATGGCGTCATTCAGGGATTTCAAGCCGTTATCCATGTTTGTACGTAAATCTGCATATTGACGATTGATCAAGCGCAAGGTGATGGATGAGTCTTCATCGCCACGAACAAGCACCGGAAAAACACGTTTTTGACTTTGATCTGCCAGGCTTATTTCCCGTCTCACCCATTCTGAACTCTTGGAATCAGGTGAGAGAATTACAACAATTGCGGAGGCGTTTTTAATTCCCTTTTCGATGGCTTCTTCCCAGATCGGCGTGCCAGGGATTAGTTTTTCATTATCCACCCAGACTTTAACCCCCTGTACGCGGAGAAATTTTGCAATCACCCGCATGACTTCTTCGTCTTTACGACTATAACTCATGAAAACATAGCCAACCAAAGGTGACTCCTTGACCCTAAACTGAGAATGTTTCAATTATAGGCGAGAATCTCTTCACAGTCTATTTTCACTGCAGACTCGATAGGATTTGAAAGAAAATCGGACGTAAAATCTCTGATATAATCTCGAACTTGTAAAGAGGAAAGCACACCGCCGGGGCTTCCCCGGTGTTATTTTGCCTGCAACCCGCTATTATTTTGATTTGGAGTAACTCATGAAGAAAGAACAACAACTAGATTTGTATCACCAGATGGTTTTGATCCGCCGCGTGGAAGAGCGCGGCGCTGAATTGTATCAAGCCGGAAAGATCGGCGGTTTCATGCACCTGTATATCGGACAGGAAGCCGTCAGCACGGGTTTGATCGCTGCACGCGAACCGCGCGACCGTGTGATCACCGCCTATCGTGACCATGGCGTTGCCATCAACTGCGGACTCTCTGCCGACCAAGTGATGGCAGAACTGCTTGGCAAGTCAACGGGCATGTCAAAGGGCAAGGGCGGTTCAATGCATATGGCTGATACCTCCAAGAACTTTTGGGGCGGACACGCCATTGTCGGCGGACATCTCCCCATTGCTTCAGGCTTCGCACTCGGCGATCAATATGCCAAGAACGATAACATCACCATCTGCATGTTCGGTGATGGCGCAACCAACATTGGATATTTCCATGAGGCTTTGAATTTAGCCAAGACTTGGGGACTGCGCGTGTTGTGGGTTTGCGAGAACAACCAATACGGCATGGGCACCTCCGTTGAACGCGCTTCGGCAGTTTCTGATATCCGCCAAAAAGCAGAAGGATATGGAATGAAGAATGGCGAAGTAGACGGCATGGACGTTATGAAGGTTTATGATGCCGCTGTGGAAGCCCTGGACTATGTCCGTAAAAATTCACAGCCTTACTTCCTTGAAATCGATACCTATCGTTTCCGCGGTCACTCGATGGGCGACCCCGAACGTTATCGCAAAGCAGAAGAAGTGAAGCAGTGGCAAGAGAACGACCCGATCGGTATTTTCAACAAGTATTTGTTGGATAAGAAGATCGCCACCCGCAAACAGTTGGATGAGATCGAAACGCGCGTGGAAGAAGAGGTTGTAAAGGCTGTTGAGTTTGCTGAGGCAAGCCCCGAGCCCGCAATGGAAGAACTGTACACGGATATTTACGCTGATTAATATAATGTCATTGCGAGGGCGCTAGCCCGAAGCAATCTCCACATTTTCACGGAGATTGCTTCGTCGGGAAGAGCACCCTCCTCGCAACGACATACACGAGGAATACATGGCAAAAATTACAATGCGCGAGGCGATCTCGCAAGCTCTGATGGAAGAAATGGACCGCGATCCCAAAGTATTTATTATGGGAGAAGAAGTCGGCGTTTGGGGCGGCACGTATGCCGTGACTAAAGGCTTTTACGATAAGTACGGCGCAGACCGCGTCAAAGATACACCGATCGCGGAAAACGCCATCATCGGCGGAGCCATCGGCGCGGCGATGGTGGGACAACGTCCAGTCGCAGAACTCATGACCATCAACTTTGGTTTCTCCGCGATGGACTATATCGTCAATCAAGCGCCGAAGTTGCATTATATGTTCGGCGGACAGTTCACCCTCCCGCTGGTCATCCGTGCTGTCGGTGGCGGCGGACGTCAGCTCGGCGCGACACACTCACAGACCCCCGACGCCATCTTCGCACACTTCCCCGGTCTCAAGGTCGTCAGCCCTGGGACGCCGGAAGATGCCAAAGGATTGCTCAAATCAGCCATTCGGTCGAATGATCCGATTTTGTTCATCGAGCACGCCACGATGTATCAAGTCCGCGGTGAAGTGCCCGAAGGTGAATATCTCATCCCGATCGGTAAATCCAAAGTACAACGCGAAGGCAAAGACCTGACCATCGTCACGTATTGCAAAGGTCTTGAGCTTTCGATGAAAGCCGCGGAAGAACTCGCCAAAGAAGGCATCGAAGCCGAGATCGTTGACCTGCGCACCCTGCGCCCGCTCGATATGGAACCCGTGCTTGAGTCGTTCAAGAAAACCACCCGCGCCATCGTCGTCGAAGAAGGTTGGAAGTCTTACGGTGTCGGTAGTGAGATCGTCAGCCGTATTTATGAAGAAGCCTTCGATTACGTCGATGCGCCCATTATCCGCGTTGCGCAAAAAGAAGTACCACTGCCCTACAATCGCACCCTCGAACAAGCCGCATTGCCGCAAGTGCCCGATATCGTCGCCGCGGCAAAGGAGGTTTTGAAATAATGGCTGAAACCATCAACATGCCCAAACTCGGCTTCGACATGGCGGAAGGTTTGCTCGTCCGCTGGGTCAAGCAGGTTGGCGAAAACATCAACAAAGGCGATATCCTCGCCGAGATCGAAACCGACAAAGCCACCGTCGAAGTTGAATCGCACGCGAGCGGTGTCGTACTGCAACTCATCGTAGAGCAAGGCACGATGGTTCCCGTTAATGCGCCAATCGCAGTTATAGGTGCTGCTGGTGAAGTTGTGAGTAATCAGTCACCAGTGATCAGTGAGAAGAAGGCAGAAGTTAAATCGGATGAGAAGCCGGCTCCGACTCAGCCGGCATCTGCTCCTGTTCCTCAAACATCATCTTCACTGACATCTGGTCCCGTCAAAGCCAGTCCGCTTGCCAAGAAGATCGCGAAAGATAACAATGTCAATCTCGCATCTCTGCAAGGCACCGGTCCGGGCGGACGCGTTGTCCGCAAAGACGTGGAAGCCGCGTTGGTTAGTGGTCAGTCATCAGCCGTCAGCCGTCAGCCCGTCGCGTTCATGGGACCGCCTGTTGCAGTTACGCAAGATGACAAGGTTGTTCAAACTACGAAGTTACGTCAAGCTATCGGCAGACGTCTCGTTGAATCAAAAACCACCATCCCCCACTTCTATGTGACGCACGAATATAAAATGGATGCGTTGATGGACATGCGCAAGCAGATCAATGCGTATCTACCCGATAATGAAAAAGTCTCCGTCAATGATTTCATTCTTAAAGCCGTGGCGTTATCGTTACGTCAGTTTCCCAACTTGAACGCCACCATCAAAGGCAATGAGGTCATCCAATTCGGACACGTCAACGTCGGCGTGGCAGTCACTGTCCCCGGCGGCTTGATGACCGTCGTCGTCAAAGACACCGATCAAAAGATGTTGCGCCAAATTTCATCCGAAGTCAAAACCATGGCGGCACGCGCCCGCGACGGCAAAGTCAAGCCCGAGGATGTCGATGGCTCGACGTTCTCTACCTCCAATTTGGGTATGTACGATGTCGAAGAATTCATCGCCATCATCAATCCGCCCGAAGCCGCGATACTGGCAATCTCTTCCGCCAGAGAAGTGCCTGTCGTAGAAAACGGACAAGTCAAACCCGGCTGGCGCATGAAAGCGACAATCTCGGTAGATCACCGCGTCAGTGACGGAGCCGAAGCCGCGCAATTCATGCAAGCACTGGCAGGGTTCCTGGAAAATCCGGTGAGGATGTTGGTGTAAAATCTTGCAGGTCACGTTTTTGAAACGTGACCTGCTTTTTTATTAAACCTCTTGCATAAGTCGTGAAGCATGTTTGCCTTGGGGCTTTTCAGCCGCGGATTTCACGAATTAGCACGAATTTTTAAAAATCAGTGAAAATCTGTGGAAAAGAAATACTTTGGCAAGAGGTCTATTAGGTTCAAATCATGCCTGAACAAACACTGCTCTGGGAACAACCCGACTGGCAAGCCGAAGTCCATACATGGATTCGGTCAGCGCTTGCGAAGAACGATCTGCAGCTCACGGGCGCGATCGAACAACCGCATATCCGTCCGTGGTCAACGGTGATGAATGTCCCAACCAGAGGTGGGATGCTGTACTTCAAAGCCTCCGCTAGCGTCTTTGCACACGAAACCGCATTGACCGATTATCTCGCCAAGTTCCGTCCTGCGCTTTTCCCTGAATTGATCGCGGTGGATCTAGAACGTTCCTGGATGCTCATGCGCGATTCAGGAACTCCTCTGCGCCATTATGTCAGAACAGACAAGTCCATCGAACGCTGGCAAAAAGTCATGCCGCGGTATGTAAATTTACAAAAAGATCTGACATCGCATGTGGATGATTTACTTGCTCTCGGTGTCATAGATCGGCGCTTAACAAAATTGCCCGCGCTTTTTGAAACTCTGATTGCAGATGAAGCATCCATGCTGCTGGATACAGAAGACAGCCTCACCACCGAAGAATATTCCCGCCTGAAGAAATCTGTTCCTGAGTTCACAGCGCTGTGTGAAAAGCTCGCTTCATACGGCATCCCCGAAACGCTCCATCACGACGATTTTCACGATGCGAATATTTTCATCAAGGATGAACAAGTCATTTTCACAGATTGGGGCGAGAGCGCGGTCACGCATCCCTTCTTCACATTGGTGGTGATGATGCGCAGTGTGGACAATTCCTTCGGCATGGATTTTTCTCCCCAAGCCGATCAGGTCCGCGACATGTATCTGGAACACTGGGCGTCCTACGCTCCACTCGAACAGCTGCGCTCGATCGTACAACTCGCCCAACGCATCGGTTACGTCAACCGTGCATTGACGTGGAAGATGTCCATAGAGCAATTACCCGAATCACTAAAATCCGAATATGCAATTGCTGTCCCTTCCTATTTGAAGGATTTCATCAACGACGGGATTTCTTCTGAATAACGGCATAACGGGACATTAGACGGAACCACGGCGGCGACCACTTAACCTGCGGGATTCCACGCCGGATGACCTGCCGCATCTCATCCGGACCTTCAAACTGCTCCAGCACAAGGACACTTCGCCCCACCTCGAACGCCGCGTGTGCGTCCGAGCCGACTGTCCCAGCGATGTTATGTCTCTCCGCAAACTGCCGCGCCCGACGATTAAATCCCGAAAATAGACAGCGTGAGTTATATACTTCGATCGCATCGACTTGCGGCAGGATTTCAAGCAGGTCGTCTTCCTTCCATGCCCCCGACCTGAACCTATCAAACGGATGCGAGACACTGATAAACGCACCCTGATCTTTCAACCTGCGAAGCGCCTCTTGTGGAGTCAAGCCTGCGGGAATCTCCTCCGTCACATACGCGGCAAGGATCTCACCCCGCGTCGTCATGATTTCCTCCCCTACGATGACCAGCTCCGGGTCCAAAGCCTGAGCCGCCCGCGCACCCGCGATCGTGTTGTGATCAGTGATAACGAGGCGATCAAGTCCCTTGAGGCGCGCCGCTGCGATCAAATCCGCTGGGGTGGTGAGGGAATCGTGAGAGGCATTCGTGTGGGAGTGGAATTCGACCATCAACATACAGCCGATTGTAACTGGATTTATTCGTTGGCTATTTGGGATGTTTTGTTATAAAATTCATCCCACATGGAAGATACCCCCCTCTCCAAGAGACCTTGGTTTTACATTGCCGTCTGGCTGGCTGTATTGCTGGTTTTGTATGGCTGGCAGATTTTTCGAATCGGGGGCGTGCAGGCAAGTATTCTTTATATTCTGATTGATCTCGCCTGCATCTTTCCTACGGTTCTTGTGGCTTGTATCGCGTTCTTTGCTCAGTTTGTTTTACCGGTGCGAACGCTTAGCGATCGGCAGAAGATCTTCGACCGCTTGATCACCTACCTCTCCGGCGGACACGGTCCTGCGCTGTTCATTGAGAACGGGGTCATCAAGGAGCACGCCGGTGAACGTCTCAAGCAGGGACCCGGAGTCGTCTGGCTTGATTCGGCAAGCGCAGCCATCACACGCACTTCGGTGAAGATCAAGCAGACGATGGGACCCGGCGTCTACTTTTTAGATCGGGGCGAGTTCATTGCCGCCACACTCGATCTACACACCCAGGCGCAATCCATCGGTCCGAAAGAATCGGATCATCCTTTCGATGATCAAAGCGACGATCTGGATGACAGTGAATATCATCAGATCCAGGATCGTCGTAAACAAGTCAGCGCATGGACTCGCGATGGGATCGAAGTTGTCCCCAATATTTCCGTATCATTCAGGGTGGATACAGGCTTTCCAACAGAAGGTCAACCAGGCTCCCGTTTTGGTTATCGCATCGGGATCACAAAAAAAGACAAGCAAAAAGAACAACAGGATAAAGATGCAATTCAAAAAGCGCTGCTGGGTGAAGGCATCAACCCCAATATGAGTTCCGATTCGCCGCGTCGGCGTGTGGCTTGGAACCAGCTACCAGCGTCACTGGCGGTGGATATCTGGCGCGAATATGTAGCCAAGTTCACGCTTGATGAATTATTCAAACCGACACAGCTTGTTCCGCCTCCCCCTCCGCAGATCCCTGAACCGCTTGAGGAGGAAATCGATCCTCTCACTCAAAGGCTGGAAGTGAACCCAAACCAGAGTGCCATACAACGCAACACTCTTTCCACATTGAGAGAGATTAATCGGCTGATGGACAGAACGATCAAACGGCTCGATAAAACTGCTCCTGTTCAACCAACCAAACCTACACCTGGAATTACTCCATCTACCGCTTCCCCGACAAAGGGTGAACCGCAAAAACGGACTGCCCTGCAAGTGATCAATGAAATGATCAAGGCACGTTTGACTCAAGCGGAAGTGGATGTCATCGACGACCATGGCACCCGGCTAAATGGAACTGCCCTCAGCCCCGAGTTTGCTCTACTCCAAAGGCGCGGATTAAAAGTACTGAGCGTAGGCGTCAGCAATGTTCGATTGAATCCTGCCATTGAAGGTGCGATCATCAATAAATGGTCTGGCACCTGGTTAAGCACCGCCAAGGAAGAAAACAAACAGATCGAAAGAAAGCGCAATATTATCGAAGCTGCCGGGCAGGAGCAGGCGATCCGTCAATACGCCGAAAAGTTGAGCATTGAATTACTGCGCAAAAAACCACAAGGGTTTCAAGAGACACTCAAAACCCTCATCATGCGTACACGCGGGATCATCATCGAGAACGAAAACTTACGCCAGAATATGGGTAATGAGCAGACAGTTCTGGAAGAGATCATTAAGTGGATGGAGGTCAATGGCTCATGAACAACAAGCCGCAACCACCCGCCACTGAAAGCGCCATGCAAAAAGAACAACGCATGTTCGGTGAACTCTTTGACCGCCTGCTTAATGCGCTGCTCAACCGGTTGTTTGACCTGAGCCCTGACCGAGCTGCCCGACGGATGCGCTATCTCATTGTTTTGTTCCTGCTGGTGGGGGTTGTACTCACCCTGGATAGTTACCCAGTGGGATTGTGGGCGCAGCGTTTGCAAGAGATCTTTTGGTACCTGTTCAACCCGACATCCTATGCAGCGTCCTACACTGGGGACCCTTTTACAAAGCTCTTTAATTTATTGATAACGGCGATCATTGATCCGCACATTTTCCAATACTTCCCGATCTTCCTGGCGCCCTTTTTCATTGCCCTGCATTTAGCCGCGCTTTATCTGGCAGATATCTTCGAACTGGAAGATGTAGCCGTGGCGCGCAGTTTTGTTTGGGAAGTGGCGCTGACGGGCAGCGATGAGACCATCCGCATTACGCAAGGCAAGGTAGCTGAAAAACATTTGGAGTCGCCCAATTATTTGATCGGCGGTCCTGGCAAGGTAATGGTGGACTTGGATTCTGTAGCCCTCTTCGAAAGAGCCGACGGCACATCCCATGTGATCGGACCCACTGGTAAAGAACCGGGCGGCAAAGCCACAATTGACGGCTTTGAACGCTTCCGTCAAGCCATCGATATCCGCGATCATCATGTGGAATTGCGCGACCAGGACAGTAAATCGCCGTCGGTAAAAGGTCGCAGCCGTGACGGCATCCCGATCACTGCCACAGACGTGCACTTGATGTTCAGCATCTATCGCGGAGAACACGTGCAACCAACACCCGAAACGCCTTACCCGATCAGCAAAGAAGCGATCGAAAGGATTGTTTATAAGGCCGTATCCAGAGTAACGCCAGATCAGCCGAATGCTTCTGCCTACGAATTTTCATGGATCAACAATATGATCGGGCTGATCCGCGGCAAATTGGGCGGGTTCATGAGCGAACGAAATCTGACCGAATATCTGGCGAGCACAGGCGCACCGGAATTCGAGAAGTTAAAACAAAGCGAAGAGTCGATCGCTGCGCAGGTACGCCGGTTGACCAAACCGTCCGAAGAATCTCAAGCCAAGGCTGTCAAGCCACCGCCCAGTTTCACACCGCGCCATAAGATCACCGATCTATTCTCACAGTTTACCGATGAATTTACAAAGAGCGCCCGCAACAACGGCGTGGAATTGCATTGGATCGGAGTTGGCACCTGGAAGACTCCACCCGAGATCGATATCGTCTCTGAGAAACATTTGGAAGCCTGGCAGCTCAGCCAGGATAATATGAAAACCGGCAGTCCCGAAGCGATGAATATGGCAGAAGGTAAAGCCATTCTGGACAAGATGTCAGCTTTGATCCAGAATGTTCCGATCGAAGCGTATCAGAACATCATTGACGCAAAGAGACAAGCCAACAAATGGCAGCCAACAAAGAAACAGGATCGCAACAAACAAAAAGAACTTGACTACGATGATGACATTCTATTCGACGACGATGACACCATCGAGATGCTCAGCGAAAACCTTATGATCTCCGACCTGACCAAGCGCTTCAACGATCGGATCACTGCCATTACAGATCAGCAAAAATTCAAAGGTTCAGATAAAGACTCGGAACAACGCGATGAAATGCGCGCGCTCCTGCTCGAATACCGCAAGACGTTGATGGAGGCAGTGCAATTCATGAAAGCGAAGGACGAGAGCGTCCCGCCGATCATCGAAGAGGCGATCAAATATATTGATGCTCAAATGGGCTTTAAACATTGGGCTGGCAGTTCCTAATCTGTACGCACTATCTGAAAAGAGAAACCATTCTTAATGGATCACAAATTGATCGTACATTCCAATGAAATCAAAGCGGGGATCAACACAGGCAAACCCATCGTTGCCCTCGAATCGACTGTCCTCACACACGGACTTCCGCGCCCGCAAAATCTAAAACTCGCACATGATATGGAACAGGCTGTCCGTGATGAAGGCGCGACGCCTGCAACCGTTGGTTTTCTCGATGGCACTCTACATATTGGCATGAGCGATGCAGAACTTGAACGACTTGCCAATGAAGATAACGTCTATAAAGTAGGTCCGCGTGATTTTGCAACGGTCATCGCGAAAAAGATTTGCGGCGGGACAACCGTTGCCGGGACCATGCTCGCCTGCCAACATACGAATCTCAAAGTCTTCGCCACCGGCGGGATCGGCGGCGTACATCGCGATGCACCCTTTGACATTTCAGCGGACTTGCAAGCTCTTGCGACAATCCCCATGATCGTGGTCTGCGCGGGCGCCAAGGCAATCCTTGATCTGCCCGCCACGCTCGAATATCTTGAGACGATGAGCGTGCCCGTCGTCGGCTATGGCACGGACGAGTTCCCCGCCTTCTATTCACGCGAAAGCGGATTGGATGTCAGCGTCCGTTTGGATACGCCGCAACAGA
>JBDTWO010000016.1:0-47454 GCA_040006635.1 Chloroflexota bacterium | reverse complement strand
TCGGGCACAATGCGGAGCATCATGAGGCGGCTGACGTTGGTGATCATGGCGTAGTGGAAGATGCCATCGTCAATTTTTGCATCAGGCGCAATGAGGAAGCCGCCGCCTTCACGCGGTCCGTTGCAGAGGATGAGGTAGATCACGCTCTGTTCCCATTTTTCACCGTCTGATTCGATCTGCATTTGGATGGGGTTGTGGTCGAGGGCGATGGTTTGTAAAACTGCGGTGAGATACATGATGAAGCCGCGCAGAATGGGGAGCTTGTGTGAGCGGATGGTGACGGTTGCACCGAAGCCAATGCCGAGGGTGTTATCGAAATACTCTTTGCGCCCTTCGCCATCGGTCATCAAGCCGAGATCAACTGTGGATGGTTCGCCGTTGATCGCGCGCGTAAGTGCTTCAGTGGGTTTTGTGGAGGCGCCGATGCCGTGTCCAAAATCATTGCCTGAACCGACCGGCACAACACCGAGAATGGGACGTTTGTTTTCGGGGATCCGCATCAGTCCGTTCATCACTTCATGCACCGTGCCGTCGCCGCCCATGGCGATGACCATGTCGTAGCCTTCGGATTGTTTGGCAAGGTCAATGGCATGACCGGGGTAAACCGTTCCGCTCCAATCGATGCCGCCATGTTGTTCGGTGATGGAACGCAAATCGCGTGCCACGCGCCAGGCGTTACCCATATCTGCCATGGGGTTCAGGATGATCTTGATTTTACGATGCATAATGACATTCTCCTTTTGATGGGAATGTCACCCTCCCGAAGGGCATCGGGACGATGTGAGCGACAGCGAAGGGTCTCTGCTTCAAAGTTCGAGACTCTCACCTGCACTTGCGCTAGGTGCAAGTGTCGGTCGTGACAAACGCTCCCTCAGAGTGACATGATTGATGATTACAACCCCCGTAATACCAATCCGATGCTTATTCGCCTCCGATATTATGCGTTGCCAATGGACCGGTAATACCGCGTGCCACTTGGAATGTGCCGCGGTCGTACTTCTTGGCTTTGTATAAAGCCGCATCTGCCGCGCGCAGGAGGTCGGGTCCGTTGCGGGCGTTGACCGGGAAGAGGGCGATGCCGCCAGAGATGCCGAGCTTGAGTTTTTTGCCATCGGTAAATTTGTATTTGAGCTTCTTCATGCCTTCCACGATCTTTTCGGCAACGATCTTGGATGAGGACATGTCTGACTGGGTGAGGATCAGGGTCAATTCGTCACCGCCATAGCGGGCGAGAAAATCCGTGTTGCGGACTCCGCGCGCCATTTGGTTGAAGACCATGCGCAACACTTCATCGCCAACCGGGTGACCATAGGTATCATTTACATCTTTGAAGCCATCCAAGTCCATCATAATGACAGCGAAGGAATAATTATTTTTACGCGCCGAGAGGACTTCCTCTTCCAGCCTTTCATCCAAAGCGCGGCGGTTGGGGAGACCTGTCAATGTGTCGCTGTATGCCTGGCGGCTGATGATCTGGTGTAGGCTGGCATTGGAGATCGCCACTGCGGCTTGATCGGCGAGCAGGCTGAGCAGGCGCAGGTCTGAATCAGAGAAGCCGCCAACGACCGAACGCGCCAGGTTCATCACACCCACAATATTCGACCCCACATTAAGTGGAATGCCGATGATCGAGCCCTGCCAGTCGGGCGGTACGCTGACGAACAGTGGATGATTTTTCATATCTTCAACAATGATCATTTCACCGTCACGGGCAACGGTGTAGGTCAGCCCGTTCGTGCGGGGTTTGGACCAGTCCTTGTTGCGATTGCCTTCTGAATCCAGCGCGGCGCCGAAGGTCAATTTTTTATTCTTGTAGAGGAAGATATGGGCATCGCGGGCGTTCGCGATCAAGCGTAACGCTTCAGAAGCGACCGCGTCCAAGACATCAGGCAGGTCGAGACTGGAGGTCAAGTCAATGCTTAATTTTTTCAGCGCGTCCAGTTCATCGGTTTGTTGTTTGAGCATCGCCAATAAGGCGCGATTATCGAAGAGTCCCTGAACGAGGCGTTCAGTACTTTCGTGATATTCAGAAGCATATTGTTCAATGGATGCGGAGAGAATATCGAGAAGTTTTAAAATGCATTCGCGCTCTTCTGGAGAACCGTCCTGTTCTTCCAATGCGCGGCGTGCCAGTGCCAATATTTTTAATCTTGTATCGTTCATTCGTTACTTTTACCAGTGCGGCATTTAATCACGGATTGCCCAAGGTTGAGAGGGACATTAGTCCTAAAAGGTTGAGTTGCATTGAAATCATTATAATCATTCGACCTAAGGGATGTATTACATGCCCGTTACAACCTTCCTTCTGTGGATATGCTACAGGGTGCCGCATAAGCATCCAAACTGGAAGTATAAAACCCAGCCGACGATTTTTCTAAAAAGCCTATAAATAACGAGACAGCGGTAAAATGAACCCATCTTATTTGGAGGACACTGTGACTCTCGCTTCAGACTCACCCAAGCCTGTTTCTGCGACCCCGCTGAATCCACGCCGACGCGGACTCATCATCGGCGCTTCAGACGGACTCGGCGCCGAACTCGCCCGAAAACTCACGCGTGAAGGTTATTCCCTGGCCCTGCTGGCGCGCACCCAAGATAAACTGGATGCGTTGTGTGCAGAGCTTAATACGAAAGAACAACTCGCCCGTGCCTACGTCCACGATGTGGCGGAATACAACAAAGTGCCCGACTTGCTTCGAAAAATTGTCGCTGAACTCGGCGGCTTGGATCTGGTGATCTTCGTTGCAGGCGTGAACTATCCGCCTGGGGGCATCGATAAATTCAATTTCGAGAACGACCGCAAGATGATCGAAGTCAATCTCATTGGCGCGATGGCATGGCTGCATCCCATCAGCGAGATGTTCCAATCCGCAAAGGCGGGACAGATCGTAGGCATCGCTTCCGTTGCCGGCGACCGCGGGCGCGTGGGCAACCCAGGCTACAACACGTCCAAGGCGGGGCTGGCGACTTATTTAGAAGCGTTACGCAATCGTCTTACACGGCACGGCGTCAACGTGCTGACGGTGAAGCCCGGTTTCTTGAAAACCGAAATGCTCAAAGCCGCGCAAGGTGCAACTCCGTTTGCGATCGAACCATCCAAAGCTGCGGACGATATTTTGAAAGCCATGCAGAAGCGCAAGCAGGTGATCTACACCGCGTCCATTTGGCGTTGGGTCATGTTGGCGATCCAGCATACGCCGTCGTTCATTTTCAGAAGATTATCTTTTTAAACCCCAAAAGTGACAGTCACCTTTAAGGTGACTGTCACTTACAATACAACCATGTCCATCAACCTCAACTCTCAATTCACTCAACTCGAAAACTTTGGGCATTCGCTCAAAGCTTCCTGTTACCGTATTCAGATCAAACGCTCCGAAGATATTTACGAAGCTTTTCAACTTGCCAAGAAACTTGGCTTAACCGTCACGGCGCGCGACACCGGCATCAGCTATAACGATGTTTCACTCAACAGTGGCGGCATTGTGTTGGATATGACCGGCATGAATCAGATCCAGGAATGGGATCCAGCTACCGGCTTAGTGCGATGCGAGTCCGGCGTCACGCTGGAGCAACTGTGGAAACGCGTCGAACCGGATGGCTGGTGGCCCCCCGTCGTCTCAGGTACGATGAAGACTACACTGGGCGGATGTCTTGCGGCAAATATCCACGGCAAGAATAATTTTCAGGTGGGTCCGATCGGCGAGCATGTCGTTGAATTTATAGCGATGACTCCGACCGGCGCGCTCATGACTTGCACACCCAAGAAAAATGCGGATCTGTTCTACGCCATGATCAGCGGACTTGGGATGCTGGGAGTGTTTACGTCCATCACGCTGAAGATGAAACACATCTGTTCGGGACTGATCTCTGTGGACGCGTGGCATACACCGAATCTCAACGGACAGTTAAGCAGTTTGCGCGAACATGCGCCCGACCATGATTACATTGTGGGTTGGCTCGATACAACGATGCGTGGAAAGAATTTGGGGCGTGGACAAATCCACGCCGCCAACAATTTGAAGGAAGGTGAAGACCCCAACGCACATGCGACGATGCAACTTTCGTATCAGCATTTGCCGGATCGTTTGTTTGGTGTGATGCCGAAATCACTGTTGCATTATTTCATGAATCCATTTTTGAATAACTTCGGTGTGTGGGGCGTCAACACTGCCAAATATATCAGTTCATTACGTGACCATACATTCCGACAATCGCATGCCGAGTTTCACTTCCTTTTGGATTATGTGCCGGATTGGGAGCGTTCGTTCGGGCGCGACGGCTTAATCCAATATCAATCGTTCCTGCCAAAAGAGACTGCTGAAACTGCCTGGCGCGAGATGATCGAGCTTTCTCATCAACGTGGTTTGCCATCCTATTTGGGTGTGACCAAACGCCATCGCCCTGATCAGTTCCTGCTGACGCATGCAATGGATGGTTTCTCGCTGGCGATGGATTTCAAAGTAACGGATGCAAAGCGTGCGAAGTTAAGGGAGTTGTTACAGGCATTTGATGCGATCGTTCTGAAAAATGGCGGGCGTTTCTATTTTGCCAAGAATAGCGAGACCTCCGCTGATAGCACCAGAAAGTTTTTGGGCGCTGAAACCATCTCGAAATTCAAGAAGCTCAAAAAGCGTTGTGACCCGAATAGTTTGTTAGAATCAGATCTATATCGTCGTGTTTTCTTATAGGCGAAAGAGGAGCAGCCATGGATATGCCCAATGAGCACTATGACTTGATCGTGATCGGTTCAGGACCTGCTGGAGAGAAGGGCGCAGCGCAAGCTGCAAATTCCGGGAAACGGGTGGCAATGATCGAACGTTCTGCCAATGTCGGCGGCGCGGGCATTAATGGCACAGTGCCTTCCAAGACTTTGCGTGAAGCGGCGTTGTATTTTTCAGGGCTGAGACAGCGGGGTTTGTTCGGTATCGATTATTCGCTCAAAGAAAACCTTTCTATCCGGGATTTTATGCAGCGCGAGCGCGCCGTGGTGGAGAATGAGCAAAAGATCATTGAAGGCAATATTCAACGCAATAACATTACGCTCATTCACGGTGCGGCTGCATTCCAAGATGCCCATACCGTGCAGGTGACTTCATCCGATGGTGAACGGCTGGTCAGCGGTGATGTTATCTTGATCGCCACCGGATCGATGCCCTTTAATTTGCCTGAGCTTGCGATTGATCGGAAGCAGGTCTACGATTCAGATTCGATCCTGCAAATGGACCATTTGCCCAAGACCATGGCGATCGTGGGCGCGGGTGTCGTCGGCACGGAATACGCCTCGCTGTTTGCAGCGTTGGGCGTGCAGGTCATGTTGATCGAACCGCGTGAGCGCGTGCTGCCATTCGTGGATACAGAGATGATCCATCGGCTGCTTGAACATCTCACGGCATTGGATGTCCAATTTGCGTTGGGGCACATTGTGACCGCTATTGCGAAACAGGAACATCAAGTCCGGCTTACTTTGAACAATCGCAGTGTCAGCGAGTTTGAGGCTGTGCTGGTTGCCACGGGGCGTCAGGGTAATGTGAAGTCACTCGGACTGGAGCAGATCGGGGTGGAAGTGGGGGAGCGTGGCATTGTCGTCGTCAATGAAAATTTTCAAACCAGTGTGCCGAATATTTATGCGGCGGGTGATGTGATCGGCTTCCCGGCGCTGGCATCTTCTTCGATGGAGCAGGGGCGCGTGGCGGTGGTGAATGCCTTTGATCCAAAGGCGAATGAGCAGATATCGCCGATTCTGCCGCTGTCCATTTATGCCATCCCGGAAATTTCGATGGTGGGTGTCACCGAAGATGAATGTATGGCGAAGCAGATTCCGTATGTGGTCGGGCGCGGTTACTATAAAGATAACCCGCGCGGACAGATCATCGGCGATATCAGCGGGATGGTCAAACTTATTTTCGCGCCAAGCGATAAAAAATTGCTGGGCGTGCATATTGTCGGTGAGCAGGCTTCAGAGTTGATCCATATCGGCGCGCACGTGATGATCGCGGGCGGCACGCTCGATGCGTTCATTCAGGCGATCTATAACTATCCCACGCTGGCAGGATTGTATAAGTTTGCTGCGCAGGATGGGTTGGTGAATTTGGAAAAGTGGAACGCGGCAATGCAATAAAGCGTTTGATGCGAATGACTATGAAACGAACCGGGAAATTTTTGCTTGTCGCGATATGTTTATTTTGGATGACGGGCTGCGCCGGGACTTCAACAACTCTCACTGCTCTGCCGATTGAAACATCCACGCCTCTTTCCCAGCCGACGGTTGCTCCTGCTCCGAGCGCCACAGTGACCTCTGCAACAACTTCCACGCTGACACCTGAACCCGGCTTGCGGACGAAGGGTCCGTACTTCTCCTATTTCCGCCAAGTGGATGGGGTCTATCAATTGGTGCTGATGGATGCAGATGGGGGAGGCAGAAGAGTTATTGAGTTACCGCAGGCGATGGTTGATTCTTTTCCTTACAAGCAATTCGATCCCGATACGCGCCTAGTTTCCCCCAACGGACATTGGCTGGCGTTTTATACAGGTACCGCTAATATATTGGAAGAGAAAAGCCAGGGGAAGTATGATTTAGCTCTCAATATTCTTGATTTGGAAACTGGTAATTCACAAATTGTTACCCCATTATTGTCAAAGGATTATCCCAATAATTTTACTGAGGCGGCAAGGAAGTTGAATGATCAATATATTGACGCAATGTCCTTGCATAATGCATTCATGTATGGAATTACTCAAGCCCTTGCCTGGTCACTCGATGGGCGGTATCTAGCATTTGCGGGTCAAATGGATGGCTTATCATCCGATCTTTATGTTTACGATACGATCGATAAAACAACTATACGATTGACAGATGGACCTGAGGAATTGCAGTGGATCCAATGGTCGCCAGACGGTGAATGGATATTGCACGGCAGTTTTTTTATTGCCGCGATGGGTAGCACTTTCGATGTGTATGTTGCCAGGCGCGATGGTTCTTCTGCGCGGTATCTAACAACAACGACTTCAGGCGCCTCTTACAAAGAGTGGCTAAATTCTCATACATATTTTGAATATGAAGCAGAAAATGTAGTAGGGAAGCACCGCTTGCGGTTAATTGATATAAATACAGGCGAGATAATAGAAATTTGGGACGACCCTTTTAAATCCTTTGCAATAAATAAGACGGGCGAATGGCTGGCTTTGATTATGCAAGACAATTCTTTTTTTGGCGAAGTACCCAGCCCTTACCTGATCAACTTGAAAACCCATGAAAAGCTCAGGGTTGAAATTCCCATCAATGAACAAATTATTTTTGACCCTCAGCCGATTGATTTGAATGGCTCTATGTTCGCTTTGATCGGTATCAAGCCTGGGCAAAACTCTTATTTTCTTTCAACCAACGGCTCAATAACCCCCATTGAGTTTGAAAACACACGGAAAATCTCTATTTCGCCGAATTCCAATTATTGGGTTGTTGTCAACGATAGGTCGATTAAAATATTTTCGTCGGAGAACATTCTTATTCGTGAGCTATTTTTTCCTTTTGAGGATGCATATCCAAATTATTTGAGTTGGCGATCCGATTCATTAGGATTATTCGTCATATCTGATGGCAGTGTTTATTCGATAAACATACCGAATGGTGAAATCACCCTGGTTGAAAGACATATGATAATCACACTCAACTCTTATCAATATTTATGGATCAAGAAATAACTAGCATGGATTTTCAAATTGTCGACCTTGGACTGATCGAATACAAACAGGCTTGGAAACTTCAAGATCAATACGCGACGGAGATCGCAGAGGGGAAACGTTCGCCGACGCTGTTATTGCTTGAGCATCCGCATGTGTATACGTTTGGGCGGCGCGGCGAGCAGAAGAATCTTTTATGGGGTGAAGAGCAACTCAAAGAAAAAGGGATTGCGATTCATTGGGTCGATCGCGGGGGTGATGTCACGTATCATGGACCGGGACAATTGGTGGGGTATCCGTTGTTGCCGTTGATTCCAATAAGACCTGACAGGTCTTCGCGAGAGTCTGGTGATCGGAGTCTTGCGTCCACGCAAATGTCAAACTCGACTATCGACATGCTGAGACCTGTCAAGTCTGTGCCTGATGCTGATTATGTTGGATATGTCCGCAAGTTGGAGAAGATGCTCATCGTTGCACTGGCAAATCTTGGACTTGTGGCAGGACAACGCTCGGGCTTGACTGGCGTCTGGATCCAGTCCGATGTGCATTCGCGATGCCGACACTGTTCACCGGAAGACCGCAAGAAGCCCGCCAAGATCGCGGCGATCGGTGTCAAAGTGGATGTGCATGGAGTCTCACGTCACGGGTTTGCATTGAACGTGAATCCAGATATGGAATATTGGGATGGGATCATTGCGTGCGGTTTGCAGGATGAACCGATCGTTTCACTGGCGGATTTGTTTGAGAGTCCGCCTGCGATGGAAGTTGTGAAGGGGGAAGTGGTGAAAGCGTTTCGAGAAGTGTTTGGGATGTGAGATTCAGATGGTCATGTCGTTGCGCGGAGAGCGATTTTCTCGACGGAGCAATCTCCTCATCGTGTTGGAGATTGCTTCGGGCAAAGAACAAGAGCGCCCTCGCAATGACAGAGGTTTGTTAAACAGAAACAGGCTCCGGCTTAGAAAGAGGCGGAGCCTGTCGTTTTAAGAAGTGAGCAAGCAGCAAGCTGCTTGAGTCCAGATTAGGCGTGTGATTCGGCAGTCGCTTTTGTGGTGATTTTGTTATCGCGGCGCCAGAAGATAAAGACGGTGGCGATGTAGACAAAGTAGGCGATCATTTCTGTGAGGGACGGGTTGCTGTTGTAACCGAAGAGGGTTTGAAGCAATTGACCAACGAGCGACTCCTCGTTGAGGATCGGGTTGAGATTCCAGAGGGGCTCAATGGCGGAGGGGATCCAACCAACGATATTGAATTCATGAACGCCATGTGCAACGAGACCGGCGGCGAAGAGGATGAGCATGAAGCCGGTCACCTGGAAGAAGCGGCGCAGATCGAGGCGGACAGTGGTGGCGAAGAGCGTCCAACTGAGCAGGGCGGCGGTGCCAATGCCGAGGATGGTGCCAGCCAGAGTTTGAACCACGTTGCTGACGCTGGCTGCCTGGTTTTGACTGCCTGCAAAGAAGGCGGCTGTGATGAAGAGTGCCAGTTCAATGCCCTCGCGGACAACGGCAACAAAGGCGAGCCAGAACACGGCGCGTTTCCCGGCAGATGCGGCGGCTTGATTAATACCGGCTTCGATCTCGCTTTTGAGAAAACGGGATTGTTTGCCCATCCAGAAGATCATCCAGGTGAGGATGGCGGCGGCGATGAGCATGGTGATGCCTTCGAAGATGGCTTCGGCGGGGTCGTGCAGTGACATGCCAAAACGGGTGAGCAATAAGGCAGTGAGGATGCTAACGCCGACTGCGCTTAAAATGCCCAGCCAGACAGCAGGCATTAAGTCATTGCGGCGGATCTTGCTGACGGCGCCAAGCACGATGCCGATGATGAGGGCGGCTTCGAGTCCTTCGCGTAGGGATAGTAAATAACTTGCCAACATAGTGATTGTAATTATCTCCTTGTTGAGGATATTTGTCAGAATGCCAGTGTTATAATCGGTAAAACTGGAAATATCCAGACACTTGTTTGATACTTGGTTTCACCCTGGGTGAAACTTTTCTATTTACGGAGTGCAATTGATGGCGACACCCGCAATGCAACGATATGCGGCAGAGATTTATCGGCTTCAACAGGACACGCCTTATGTCGCGCTGAACGAATTATCGGAAAGCGCGAATTCGTCCATGCAGGCGACGGCGCGCATGGTGGGGCGGATGAAGAAGCTGGATTATTTAGAGCATGAACTCTATCGCGGCGTACGTTTGACCGACAAAGGTGCGCAGATCGCCATGCCAGCCCTGCGACGTCACCGTTTGGTGGAAGTCTTTTTGGTAAAGGTGATGAAATACGGCTGGGATGAGGCGCATGAACTCTCCGACACGTTTGCGTTGGGGGTCAACGATGTCGTTGAAGACCGCATTGATGAAATTACGGGACATCCAAAACGCTGTCCGCATGGGGAGCCGATCCCGAGCAAGGATGGGGTGATGCCGGATGTGAAAGATGTGCCGTTGGTGGACGTGCTCTCCGGTTCAGATTGCGTCATCAGCCGGGTGCGGACGCATGACATGGAGAAGCTGAAATATTTTGCCGAGCTTGGACTTGTGCCGGGCGTGCCGTTTCATTTGTTCAGTTGCGCGCCGTTCAAAGGACCGCTGCGTTTGCAGATGAATCCGCATGACCATTTGATCGGTTACGAGTTGGCAGGTTCGTTGTGGGTGGAAGTGACGAAGCAGGGCGAGGGGAATAAACCTTTGCCGAAGAAGAATTGAGATTGTAGAATAAATAAAGACCGCCCGTTGCAATACGTCGCAACTGACGGTCTTTTTGATTCAAGAGGGCTTACTGAAAATTGAAACGGATTCCCAAATCAGGGCTTGTAGCGCAAAGACGCGAAGGCGCAAAGTGAATCTAAACTTCGTGTCTTCGCGTCTTTGCGTTGAGATATTTCGTGTTCACGCCAGTAGAGATGCTTCGCTAGCGCTCAGCATGACATTGGGTGGGTTATCTCCGACCTTTTTTCGCTTTGCCCTGATATGCAGGCGCATTGATCACGACGTAATCACAAATCCGTTCATCGAGCATGCGGGTGATGATGCGTTCATCCACTTGATGTTGCTCAACGCTCTCTTTGGCGACGGTGATGACAGTCGGCAATTCAGCGTTGTATCTGTAATTCAATAATTGATGGAGTTTCTCTTTCGCCCACGGGGTCGCGGACTGTGAGCCGAGGTCGTCCAACACGAGCAGGGCAGCGGTGCGGACTTCATCGAAACGTCTGTCATAACTTGTCCCCGCATTTGGGCTGAATGCCGCTCGTAAATGATCGAGCAGATCAGGCACCATCACAAAGAGCGGCGGATCGCCCAGACCTGCCCGGTGATTCGCGATTGCCGCGGCGAGATGAGTCTTGCCGCAGCCGTACGTCCCTTCAAAGACCAGCCAGCCCTTGGGTCGCTCTGCGAAAGTGTGTGCCACTTTGAGCGCCTTCTGCACAGACTTCAATTCATCAGGCTTAAGTCCTTCCGGTGTGCGATCATAGAAAGTGCCAAAGTTTTTGTTGGTCAGTAGATCAAGCGACGACAATTCAGGGTGACTGGTATCCTGCATCGGACGGCGGTAATCAGGCGCGCTCATGCGAACCGAGGTCACCAACTCCGGGTCTGATAGCCGCGAGCGGATACGCGGTTCGATCTCATCCAATGCTAGGTTGGTTGTGACGACGGTGGATAATTTATTGATATAACGATAATTGACGATCTGGAATAACTTTTCCTGCGCCCAGCCGGTGGCGTTCTGAGTCCCGAAATCATCCAGCACTAAAAGTTTCGCGTTGCGAATTTGGTCGAAGCGTTCTTCAAAGGTCGTGTCTTCTGCGCCGTAGGCAAAACGCAACGCATCCAGCAGATCTGGAACAGTTAGAAATAAAGTGGGCACACCCATGCCAACTGCAAAGTTTGCAATTGCGGCGGCGAGATGTGTTTTGCCGCAACCGTATCCGCCCTGTAACATCAGCCAACCATTTAGGTTTTGAGCGTAATGATGGGCGTGGTTATATGCCATTTCCAGCGAAGTGGATTGCATCTCGCCCATTCCTTTGCGTCCGCGCGGCTTGAACGATTCAAAGGTCAGGTCTTTTAGTTCATCAAGATGACTCAGCGCAAACAAACGCTCGCGCACCGCATCGGTGATGTTCGCGCGGCGACAAACACAGATCTCCAGCTTGCCGAAATCGGGATGTCCCACTTCCACATCCAGGCGCAAATAGCCAATCCCGTGGCAATGCGGACAGTTCGGGTCGCCCGGCAGTTCATTTCGTTGAGCGCTTGCGGAGCTGTTCGATTTTTCGGTCGAGGTTCCCCTCGCCAGATTTCTTATCGTCGCGTCTATCTTGCTTTTCGGCACGGCCTTCTTCCTTCCAGCGTTTCAAAATTGCTTCACAATATTTCCAATTGCGTTTGTTATTCGTGACTGCCAGTTGAATCGCATCGGCGATCCAATCTGCATAATACAACTCTTCTGCATCCTTCAAGGCATCCGCGATCAACGGCGTCAGCGGACCGATATTCTCTTCATACAGCTTGAACACATTCGGGCGTTCCAACGGCAAAGCCGCGCCGCCACTTTTTGGATTCCATTTTCCGCTTTCAATGGCTTCGACGGCAGCACGTCCGCGCGGAGAATTGATCAGGAAATAAACCGCGGCGTCTTTCTTTACTTTGAGCAGGCTCCCGCGCTTGACAGCTTTTGCCAGCCCAGACCTGATCTCCTCAGCGCTCAACCCCAACGCTTTCGCATCGAAATCCGTTTCACACAACGCCTTGAACGGACCGTCCATATGCTCGACGCGCCACAGAAAATATAAGGTGACCTTCAACTCCGCGGCATCATCAATCTCTTTGAGCAATTGATGAAAGAATCCATCGGGGAGTTGGGTGAATGTTTCGGAGTCGGTGAAGCCTTTGAATTTATTCATATATTATTCTCGTCATTGCGAGGAGGGCTTTAGCCCGACGAAGCAATCTCCATGATGTTGTGGGGGATTGCTTCGCCATCCTTCGACTACGCGGCGCGGCAAACACGCGCCGCTCCACTCAGGACGGCTCGCAATGACGGGAGGGTTACTCGTTGGGTTTAAACACCCTCGTCGCGGCATTCTCGAACTTCGCCTGTGCGCCGCGGAAGACCAGTTCCACGCTGCCAACCGGTCCATTACGATGTTTTGCGATGATGATCTCAGCGACGTTTTGTTTGACCGTATCTTTTTCGTATTGGTCAGGGCGATATATGAACATCACGATATCAGCATCCTGTTCGAGCGAACCGGATTCGCGCAAGTCGGAGAGCACCGGCTTTTTATCGGAGCGTTGTTCGACGGCACGCGATAATTGCGCCGCAGCCAGGACGGGGACATTCAACTCACGCGCCAACACTTTGAGATTCCGTGAAATGTACGAGACTTCCTGCACGCGGTTGTCGTTGCGCGTGTCACCACTCATCAGCTGGAGGTAATCTATGATGATGAGGTCCAGCCCGAATTCCATGTGGAGGCGTCGGCACTTTGTCCGCAGTTGGAGAGGGGTGATAGCGGGTGTGTCGTCGAGATAAATATGCGTGTCGGAGAAAACTTCGATGGCGTGCGTGAACAGGGGCCATTCATTCTCATTCAACTTACCTGTTCGCATCTTTTGTGAATCGATGCCGGTCTCTTGCGAGATGAGACGCTGCACCACCTGCTCATTCGACATTTCCAATGAAAAAATTGCGATGTGTTTTTTATGGGTCAGCCCGGCATTCTTGGCAACCGAAAGCATGAAGCCGGTTTTACCTTGACCAGGGCGACCTGCGATGATGAGCAGGTCAGAAGGCTGCAAGCCAGTTAGCAATTTATCCAGATCAATAAAACCAGTGGGCACGCCGACAATATCATCGGGGCGTTTGGCAAGATCATCGATGCGGTCGTAGTATTCGCTCAATACTTTCGAGATCGGCTGCAGGTCATGTTTGAGACGGCGCTCGCTGACGTTGAAGACCGCTTTCTCCGATTCATTCATCAGATCGTCAACGCTGGTCTTTTCGTTGTACGCGATCGAAGCGATCTGGTTCGCGGCGTTGATCATCTTGCGGCGGACGGAATGTCCCTCAACGATGCGCCCATAGGACTCGGCGTTGAGCGATGACGGCACCTGATTCACCAGCGAGGTGAGAAAGGAAGGTCCGCCGATCTCGTTCAGTTGGTTGCGTCGCCCCAATTCATCAGAGACAGTCAACAGGTCAATGGGGATACGCTGTTCGTGCAAACTGACGAATGCTTCCCAGATCCATTTATGGCGGTGAATGTAAAAATCGTCCGCAGTCAAAAACTGCGCAACATCATAGTAGGCTTCCGGGTTAATGAAGACCGCCCCAACGACGGCTTCTTCGGCTTCTCGGCTGTGAGGGACTGCCGTTGAGGTTGTAGGGGCGGATGTTTCTTCAGCGGGTGTGTAATCGGTCATTTGCTCTTGGGCTTCTTCGGCTGGTCTGGTTTATCTTCTTCGGGACCGCTCGCATCACCGGGTTTATCGAAATCAAGCTTATCGAGAAAATTTTCAAAAACGGATAAACGTTCGACGCCTTCCTGCGTGAGTGGAGTTGGTTCGCTTTTCTCGGGCGCTGCTGCACTCTCTTCAGGCATATCCTCTTCGGGCGTGATACTGCCCTTTTCCATCACACTGGCATGGACAAGGATCGGCACATGCGCGCGGACTGATAACGCGATGGCATCTGACGAACGCGAATCGATGCGCACTTCCTGGCCGTTGAACTCAGCGATGATGGTGCCGTAGTAGGTATCGTTTTCGAGTTTGACAATTTCAACGCGCAGGATGCGGGCGCCGAAGACATTGAAAACATTCTTGAGCAGGTCATGCGTGAGCGGACGACTCATCTCCACTTCCTGCAGGGCGATGGTGATGGCTTCGGCTTCATACGGACCAACCCAAATGGGGAGGTAGCGTTCGGAATTCATTTCCTTCAACACCACCAGGCGGTTCGGCGTCATCAAATGCACACGGACACTGTCAATTTGTACTTCGATCATCTCTGTCATGGGGGACTCCAAAAGTTGGTCACTTATTGTAGCATTAACTTGAATGAGTTGCCAGAAACCTGAAAGCGTACTATAATCCTGCTTCGCCGTAGATAAATCGGGGCGTGGTGAAGTCCGACTAGTGCGTGGCGCAATGCGCCAAGGTCGGAGGACATCATCCCAAACCAATCGGGGCGTGGCGCAGCCCGGCTAGCGCGCTTGCATGGGGTGCAAGAGGTCGGAGGTTCAAATCCTCTCGCCCCGACTGAGAAAGAGACTCGAGAAATCGAGTCTCTTTTGCTTTAACGACTTGACCCAGATCATGAGACATTGCAAAGCGTAATTAGCCCTAACTCCAAAAATATGCACGGCAAGATGATGTGCCATATACGATTATGTTGGCAAGGGTTTTTAGTTCGTTGAGAATTTACCATTTATGACAAATGGCACGTGACTTTCCAGAAAGACAACTGTAAAATTCAGGTATTGTTTGTTGTATTTTTGATTTCAGGAAGGACTGGAAGGACACTATGTCAAAAACTAATATACCGATCGAGGGTTCTGGAGCATCTGAATTCATAAAGGTGTTTCAGTCATATTACAAGCCTATATTATTGGATTGGAGAATTGCAAGTGCAGAAGAAATTAATACGCTAATAGCTGCAGTAAAAAATACGGACGATGCAGAATTGGTGAAAGAGCGAATGCGGCAATTTATTGCAGAATTAAGAAACATAATATTTGAACTTCAAAACGAATACAAAATGTTGGAAACTATAATGGAATCTTCTAGAAGTTTTGAATCCATTTTAAATGAACAAGTGCTTCAAGTAGAGACCGAATTACAAAGTATTGAACACCAACTATTACAACAAACGAAAAACAAGAAGCCAAATGAATAATAGCCTGAAAGCGTCATGTAGTATTCATGTGTTGAGAAATTGCCTTTGAGGTATAACCAGAGACTAGGATCGATCGGAAAGTGAGAATATATGAATAAGAATACTCAGGACGCACAAGATTATCTGAAAGCCGAACTCGACTTTTTTCAAAAAGAAAAGGAAATTCAGTTTACCCATTTTATGGGTGTATTCTATTTTTGGACAGCTATCGTCACGGCTCCAATTACAGCCGGATTGTTAACAACTGGGAATTTGAAATCGGGACCACTTCCAATACTTTTATTAGTTGTTGCAATTGTGGGTATGTTTCTTACATTAAAAATGTACGACATTAGATGCAGTCAACTTATATACACAGATAAAATGAATAAAACTCGTGGAATATATTTTATTAAGATTAAGGAATACCTTCCCGAGAGTTATAAACTTCCATATCTCCCTGACGAAAATCTTCGTGGGACAGCTCTCAAAGATTTTGGAATGTGGATGGCAAGAATAATGTCATTAATGAACTCAGTAATCTTATTCTTTGCATTACTATTCTTGTTTGAAAGATATACTGGTTTCTTGGTGCCGGGTTTGGCAAGTTTTTTGTTTTTTCTCTTTGGTGTAAGAATGTATAAAAGCTTGGTAGAGGAACGCGTATCTGACGGGACAAAGCACGAGTAGCCTTGCCCGTTATGATCGAAACCACTCCCGTTCCTCCATTCAACCGCAAAGCGATCATTGGTTTTATCGCCGCGATGATTGCCTTGCTCGTGTTGTGCATCGGCTTATTGCCGATACCCTTTACGATTCTATTCTGTTATCCGCCGGGCATCATTTGCGGAATTGCTGCGCTGGTTTTGGGAATCCAAGCCCAACGTGAGATACGTCAAGGCAGTGAGAATGGAAGCCTGCTGGCGGTGATCGCGGTGTGGATCGGGGCTATCACCATCAGCGCTTCGATTTGTATCATTACGGCGGGTGTTATGGTTTATCCGTATATTTCTGAATTCATGCAGCAAGCCTGGCAAAATATTCATCCGCGCTGAGCGGAGTGAGGACGGCTCTATCGTCCGAACGCAGACGAAGCGTGTGTTATTCTCATACCTGTCCTTCGACTGCGGGCTTCGCAAAGAACAAGAGCGCTCAGCCCTCCGCTCTGGACGAAGTTAAATAATCTCACTTGCAATCCCTTCCTCATTCGATTATCCTTGTCGGTGGGAGTGGTTAGGTCCCGGTGGGTCTCCTGGTCTTCAACACCTGTGGCGGGTCGCGTTGCGAGCCGCGGTGGGTTCGACTCCCATCCACTCTCGCCTACTTCTTAAGACCCTAAAGGTTTCTATTGTGAAATAACGTTTGGACAGGCAAAGCGATTTTGCAAAACATGTTCCAAGGCGTGCAGGAAAAACCTTTAGGGTCTCATTACAAACAAGGAACAGCATGCCTATCCCCGAAATAGAAATTTTAAACAGCCAGGTATCACGAATCTTTCGCATTGAAGATGTCACGCTGGGGAACCCGAAGGAATGGTTCGCTCGTTATCGCGGAACTTTTTTGAGCGAAGACACCATCACCGCGTATGATCAGCTTGCGGACGCGGTGAAGCCCTACGATCTTGTTCCGCTCTTTCGCAAAGGGGATGACGATAAACCGGTCATCTTTCTGGCTTCGCCGCCGCCGATTCCCAAATCGACTGCCAGAGTAACCGTCAATATTGCGCTGTTCATTCTCACGATCTTCAGTGTGATGCTGACCGGTGCCAATGTGCCTGCCAGCGCCATACCGGCTGATGGCACAGGCTCCATCTTATTGGCGTTTCGTTATATCCTCACCGGCTGGCCCTTTGCCTTGAGCATGTTGGGCATTTTATTCGCCCACGAAATGGGACATTACCTCGCCTGCCGTTATTACAACGTCCCAGCCACGCTGCCGTTCTTTATCCCGGCTCCGTTTCTCAGCCCGCTGGGGACGTTGGGTGCGTTTATCGCGATGCGCGGCGTTCCGAAAAATAAGCGCATCCTGTTTGATGTCGGCATTGCCGGTCCGCTGGCGGGGTTGGTGGTTGCCATCCCGGTGCTGTTTTATGGGCTGTCCATTTCACATGTTGGTCCGATCAGCCCGGTTCCGCAGGGTACTGGTTTTATTGAAGGCAACTCCTTGTTCTATCTGTTTTCAAAATATCTTATGTTTGGAAAGTTACTCCCTGAACCCGCCAGCATGGGCGGATTATCTTCGGCTGTCTATTGGATCAAATATTTTCTGACGGGTCATCCCATCCCCTATGGCGGCTTGGATGTGCAGATCGATAATGTCGCATTTGCGGGGTGGGCAGGTCTGCTCGTGACCGCATTGAATCTCATGCCATTAGGAACCCTGGACGGCGGGCATGTGGCGTACGGCTTATTCGGTGATAAAGCCAGGAAGCTCTTCCCTTTTATGATCGGTATGCTGATCGCGCTCAGTGTTCTGCCCGTTGTGTTGACCCTCAATCTCGGCGCGTTCAATTCCAGCTGGCTGTTGTGGTTGATGATCCTGTTCTGGCTTGGCAACGTCCGCGCCCAGCCGATGGATGATATTTCACCCCTCGACCCGCAACGCCGTGCGTTGGGCATTTTCATTTTGATCATGTTCGTTTTGTTGTTCACGCCGGTCCCGTTGGTAGGTTATTAGAATAGTATGTCATTGCAAAAATCATTTACTACACTATTCGTATTCAGTCTCTTGCTTGGTGCGTGTGGTCCGCTTACACCGGTATCTTTAAGTACTCCAACTCCGAACGCAACGGAAGAAGTGTCAGTGAAGAACACGCCCACTCCCGCAGTGAGTCAGCTCAATGTGAAGAAAGAAGCGTTGCGCGGAGTCCAGGTGAAGGTCTGGCATCCGTGGTTTGGCGCGGAGGCGAGTCTCTTTGAGTCGCAAGTCGCGCAATTCAATAAAGAAAATGAATGGGGCATTGTCGTCAGCGCGGAGGGGCAGCAGAATTACAGCGAGTTGTATTCGCGGACGACCGCTGCGTTAAAGGATGCGAGCAACCCGCAGGTTGTGATCGCGCTCCCTGAAAATGCGTTGAGTTGGGGTGATCAGGTGATCGACTTGAACACGTATCTGCATGACCCTGAATATGGCCTGAGCGCCTTGGATGTTTCGGATTTTGCGAACGCGGTTTGGTTGCAGGACGAAGTGGACGGTAAGCGTTACGGCGTGCCTGCACAACGGACAGCGCGCTTCATGCTCTACAATCAAAGCTGGGCGCGTGAACTGGGATTTTCTGCGCCGCCGAAGACTTCTACTGAATTCGATCAACAAGCTTGTGCGGCGCATGCGGCTTTGAGCAAAGATGCTGACCCAAACAATGACGCGCTCGGCGGCTGGTTGATCGATGTCGATGCGATGACCGCGCTTTCATGGATGCAGGCATTCGGCGGCGGTGTGCAGGAAGAAAAAGGATATCGTTTTCTAACGCCAGGTAACATTGCCACGTTCAAATATTTAAAGGTCTTGCAACAAAAGGGCTGTGCCTGGGTTGCCTCAACTGATTCGCCCGTATATGATCGCTTCGTTGCGCGGCAGGCATTATTTTCCACTGGCGATCTGGAAGATCTGATCATACAAGCGCGCGCGTTCTTAACCTCTGGCAGTAAAGATGAATGGACGGTGTTGGCTTTTCCCGGCAGTGAACAGCAGGCTCTGGTCGTTTATGGTTCTTCGTTCACCATGTTCAAATCGGATGATGTGAGCCAACTTGCCGCATGGCTCTTCATGCGCTGGATGCTTGCACCGGAGAATCAAGCACGCTCGGTACAAAGCACGGGACTCTTCCCGCTGCGCGCCTCGACAATGGACTTGCTCAAGAGTTATGGAACAGATCATCCGCAATGGGCTGAGGCAGTGAAGTTATTGCCCAGTGCCAAGATCACTCCGCAATTGGCTTCGTGGAGGTTGGTGCGCGTGATGTTAAGCGATGGCTTTGCCGATATGTTCGATACGATCCGCCACCCCGATCTGACCGATGGGCAGGTACCTGTGATCTTAAGACAAATGGATGATACGGCAACAGATTTGAATAAATAATGTTGTTGCGAGTCATCGAGAAACAATCTCATACCAAGATTGGAGATTGCTTCGTCGCTACCGCGCCTCGCAATGACGAGAATTTAAAAAGGAGACAACAATGGAATTCACTCAATTAGGTCGAACTGGTTTGAAGGTTTCACGTTTGTGTCTGGGCACCATGAACTTTGGACCGCAAACCACCGAAGAAGATTCATTTGCCATTATGGACAAGGCCTTGGATCTCGACATCAACTTCTTTGATTCTGCCAATGTCTACGGTTGGAAGCTTGGGGAGGGCGTCACTGAGCAGATCGTCGGTCGTTGGTTTGCACAGGGCGGGGGACGGCGCGAGAAAACCGTGATTGCCACCAAAGTATTTGGTCGCATGGGCACGTGGCCCAACCAGTCGCGCGTCTCAGCATTGAGCATTCGCCAGCAAGTGGAAGGTTCGCTCAAGCGTATGCAAACCGATTACATCGATATCTACCAGATGCATCACATTGACCGCAACACGCCCTGGGAAGAAACCTGGCAGGCAATGGAGACTTTGGTGCAACAAGGCAAGATATTGTATGCAGGTTCGTCCAATTTCGCAGGTTGGCATATTGCGAAAGCACAGGAAGCCGCCAAGGCACGTCACTTCATGGGATTAGTGAGTGAGCAGAGTCTCTATAATCTCAAAGACCGCATGATCGAATTGGAAGTTTTACCCGCTTGTAAAGATTATGGGCTCGGTGTCATTCCATGGAGTCCGTTGGCGGGTGGGTTGTTGGGCGGTGTGTTGCAGAAGATCAAGGAAGGTCGCCGTGCCGATGAAGACACCCAAAAGGATGTCAAGAAATATAGCAAACAACTGGAAGCGTGGGAAAAATTCTGCAAGCAAATGGGCGAGAAACCTGCCGACGTTGCACTAGCGTGGCTGCTGACGAATCCGGTTGTGACTGCGCCGATCATTGGTCCGCGCACGCTGGAGCAGTTGACCGGTGCCTTACGTGCGCTCAAGATCAAGTTCACCAAAGCCGAAATGAAGAAACTGGATGAGATCTGGCCCGGTCCCGGTGGGGAAGCGCCCGAGGCGTACGCCTGGTAATTGCGGAGATATACAGTAGAGCGAGAGGAAACATCACTCTACTAATTTATTTTAGAGGTATATGGACCATGCCACAATCTGAATACCGTGCCCGCCAGGTTGGCGCCAAAACAAATGAAGTCGTGAATTACCACAACGACGATTCGTTACCGGGAAAGCCGTTGCATATTTTGATCCCCGGCGGATTGATCGCGTTGGCGGCGCTGGGTGTGATCATCCTCATTATCTATCAAACGTGGTTTCAGAATCAATTAGCGCAAAGTACGGGGAGTATCTTGATTGCCATTCTGTCGCCTTTCTATGTGGGCGGTGTGTTCCTGTTCAGTTATGGCTATGAACTGTATAACATCCCGCGTGCCATACGGTTGACGGCGATCATTGTGTTTGTCACTGTGGCGGCGGTGGTGATCGTGGCTGTGTTGGCTTTGGTATTGGGCGACTCAAAAGGCAGTTCAAGCTCATCCTCATCGAAATCCTCGTCGTCGAAGTCTTCTTCTTCACGTTCTCAGAGCAGCTCTTCTTCCAGCAGTTCGAGTGGGAGCGGTGCTTTCTTTTTCGGGGGCACCGGCGGGACGCGCACTGTAACCCGTGAGGTGGTGAAAGAGAAAACAGTGGAAGTACCGGTCGCGCCGCGCACGATCGACTGTCCCTTTTGCCAACGCTCTTATGTGCCTGCCGATAATAAATATGCCTGTCCAGCCTGCGGGGCGGCAACACCGGTTGAGTTGATCGAAGAGTCACAGAAGCCAAAACCAAAGGGTGGGTAGGTTTTCAAAAGGATTTAGCCTCGGAATTTCACGAAAGACTGGCGGCAATGGTGATATTGTGCCCGTAAGGAATAAATCCAGGGCTCGAAATGTTTTATCGGTGAAATTCTTGATTGTGGTAAAATGGCGTTCGCACGCGGGAGTCGCCAAGTGGTAAGGCATCAGCCTTCCAAGCTGATATTCGTGGGTTCGAATCCCATCTCCCGCTCTTTTTAGCCGTTAGCCATCAGCGTTTAGCGAAAGCGCTAACAACTGATGGCTAAATGCTAATAGCTGTTAGGGCCCATGGCGCAGTGGTTAGCGCAGGGAACTCATAATTCCTTGGTCGCAGGTTCGAATCCTGCTGGGCCCACTTTCAATTTCGTATTTGATTGAAATTATGCCGCGTTGAGACGCGGCATTTTGTTTCGTATGAGAAACTCCTCATGAAAACATTTGTGTTGTTCCGGTGATACAAATCAAGTAAACTCAGTCCAAGGCTTGATATCAATGTTCGAACTGACGACCATAACACTGATTTTATGCATTACGACGGCGTTTAACCTCATTGCCTCTTTTATCAGTTGGCAACGGAGAAAAACGCAGATGGGGTTTTATTTTGCGTTGGGAATGTTTGGCGTCACCTTTTGGACGTTAGCGGCGGGGTTTGATTATGCGGCTATTCCCATCCCGCTCAAGATCTTTTTTGCAAAACTGGAATATGCAGGCTATAACTTTGCTTTTGTTTTCTTTGCATTTTTCGCCTTGTGCTATGCAGGTTATGAACACTGGTTGAAAGATATCCGGCTAAAAGTTTTTTTTATGATCGTATTGGTTTCCAATATCCTGCTGGCGTGGACCAACGATTGGACCGGGTGGTTGTGGGTCAGTTTCACAAGAAGTGCGATTGGCGAAAATACAGTTATCTTCGAGCATGGACCAGGCGAACTTTGGGCAGCTGTGACCGGTTATATGATGATCCTGATCATTATCGTGCCGTTGTGGCAGGCTTCGCGTCACGGCCCGGATTTTTCACGTCGGCAGGCGCGCTTGATCTTCTACGCCACATTACTGCCAGTGGTTGGCAATCTGCTCTACCTGTTTCAGCCGCCACAGTTCAAAGGGGTGGATTGGTCATCTCTGTTATTCTCAATTTCAAGCATCTTATGTTTGCTGGCATTGTATGGCACGCGTTTCCTGGATCTTGCCCCAATTGCCCGCGATAAATTGGTGGCTGGTTTAAGTGACGGTATGATCGTACTGGATATACAGAACCGGATTATTGATGTTAATCAAGTGGCTGCAAAAATACTCCAGACCCCGCTCGAGAAGTTGTTCGGTCAAACCTTGTTGGATGTTACGCCGCTGGCCCGCTCCTTTTTGGAACAGCCGCCCGAACAGGATTTCAAAACTGAACTTGAGATCGGTTCCACGGGTAAACGTTATTTTGATCTGCTCATTTCGCCGTTGAGAGAGAGGCAGGATCAAATAATTGGACGCCTCATCATTCTGCGTGATATTACCACTCGCAAGGAAAACGAACTGCGCCTCTTGCAACTTACCCAGGCAGTTGAGCAAAGCCCGGCCTCGGTCGTCATTACGAACCTCCGGGGAAATATTGATTATGTAAACCCCCGCTTTGCCGCGTTAACCGGTTATTCCCAGAGCGAAGTCGTGGGGAAAAATCCTAACATCATACAATCCGGACATACACCTGTTGAAACATATCATGAAATGTGGCGAACCATCCAATCTGGGCAGGTTTGGCGTGGTGAGCTCTTAAACAAGAAAAAAAATGGGGAACTGTACTGGGAGCATGAGGTGGTGGCGCCTGTGTTCGATGCCGCAGGAAATATTATTAATTATATTGCTGTTAAAGAAGATATCACTGAGCGCAAACAAGCCGAGGCAGCTTTAGAACAACGCTTTTTGGAGATTCAGGAACTGCATAAGAATTTGCAGGAGACTCAGGCGCAGCTTATGACACAACAACGCGCACTTGCCACACTGGATGAACGCCAGCGTCTGGGACGTGATATGCACGATTCGGTCAACCAATCCATTCATAGCTTAATGTTGTTTTCCGAAACGTTGATCGCATTACTTCAGAAGGATCAAACCGAAAAAGCCATCCATGTGGCGGAGCGCATTCAGGAAAGCGGACGGCAGGCATTGAAAGAGATTCGTCTGTTGGTCTATGAAACCCAATCGCTGTTGGTTGACGAGCAGGCTGACCTCCTCAATTCTTTGGAGGAACGTTTGAACATGGTTGAGCGTCGGGTTGGTATCAAGGCGGAGATCGTTTGCGAGGCTGGCTCCATGGAGTATTGTCCGCCGGAATGGAATGAAAACCTGTACTGGATGATCGTTGAGGCGTTGAACAACTCACTCAAACATGCGCAGGCGCGTAGTGTCAAAGTTAGCATTCATTGCACAGAGAAACAACTCGAAGTGGAAGTAAAGGATGACGGCGCAGGGTTCGATACCAGTCGGGTAAGAAGCGGCGGATTTGGGATGCGTACCATGCGCGAGCGGGCGGAAATCCTGGGCGGGGAATTAAGTGTACAATCATCTCCAGGTTACGGAACAAGTGTAAATTTTAGTACAGAGATCGGAGCCTAGCATGGAGCATATCAAAATCCTGATCGTGGACGATCACCCCATGATGCGTGATGCCTTGCAAATGTCATTGGTGGGGGAAGATGATATGCAGGTGATCGCTGAAGCGTCGAATGGGGTTGAGGCATTGAAGTTGTTGGGAACACTTAAGCCGGATGTTATCCTGATGGATTTGTTGATGCCGGAGATGGACGGGTTGGAAACCATTGGGCGCGTTATCAAATTGAATTCGCAGGCGAAGATCATGGTCCTTTCGAGCATGGAGGATGAGGAACGTGTGGTCGCTGCCATTCAAGCGGGTGCGCTTGGTTATTTTCCCAAATCGGCACCACGGCAATATCTGCTTGAAGCCATTCGTAAAGTTGCGGATGGCGTCCCTTATATGCCAGCAGGCATCACAATGAAATTATTTCAAGGCTTGCGTCGAATCAAAACCGTACCTTCCTTTGAAACACAGATCACGCTTACTCAGCGTCAGCAGGAAATCATCGCGCTGTTGGCGGAGGGTAAGTCAGATGAAGAGATCGGTAAAACCCTGCACTTGTCAGAAGCGACTGTGCGATCACACGTGCATCATATTCTGCAGCGTCTGGGGTTGGAAACCCGTGCGCAGGCTGTGGCGTATGCTCACAAAAATTTGAAGAACGAATAATTCAACATAGCTTGGATTCAAAAGCCCTTCTGTCAGGGCTTTTTTGTTTAAGCGAAACTTAAACAAAAAATCAACAAGACTTCAACACCCTGTGGATGCGTTAAACGGGCGGTATCCATATAATCTGGCACATGCTTACTAAACAAACTTCTCTGATGATCGTTGAAAGCCAGCCCATGATGCGGACCGCCCTCAGCACGGCGCTCTCGGCTGAAGGCATGACCGTTCTTGCGGAAGTTGCAGATAGCCAGGATGCGCTCCAAGTCGCCTCAAGACTAACTCCAGACCTGATTCTGTTTTCGGTGAAAGATCCCAACTTTAGCGATTTAGGCAGGATATCTGTTTTGCGGCAGGAACTTCCCAATACCCTGATCGTAGCACTCATCACCGGCGAGTTTCGCGGACAGTTCCAATCGGCTCTGGATTACGGTGCACACTTGGTTCTGACAAAGTCCACGCCGCGTTATGAGTTACTGAATGCCATCCAACAGATGGTACAGCAGAAAGTTTATCCTGCCAGTCTGCAGGTGAATTGAAAACGGTCTTATACGTTATCTATATTATTCTAAAGGAGAAAAAATGAACAAATTATTTTCAAACAAAAAGCAAGAAAAAGGACAGGGACTTGTCGAGTATGCCATCATTCTCGCCCTCATTGCCATTGTCGTGATCGGGGTCACGACCACTCTTGGTAAGAAAGTATGCAACACGATGAATGGAGTTGGTAATTCCCTGGATGGCAGTACTAGTAGCAGTTGTGGTGGCAGTGTTGCAGCGGTTCCAACTGCTGTTCCTACCGTCGGTACCACTACCTCAAATGTAGCCATTACTTGTCCTGCCAGCGGCGCAGTAGATGTCAAGAATATGTCGGGTGGTCCAAATGGCACTTCGTTTAACTGTGCTGCGGGCTCTTCGTATACCTTTACCGTCAGCGGTCAAACCTCTGGAACTATATTACAGTTCAGAAATATGTATCCGCCTTATAACGCAGTTCTCAACTATACAGTGCCGTAAACCTGTGAGAAATGAACTCCTCGTGCAGCCGCCTTGAAAGGCGGCTGCACTTTTTAAAGGAATTTCGACTACTCTTGGTGTAATTCGCCCCTATGAAATACCATATCTGGACCGAAGGCTGCCAAATGAACGTCGCCGACTCGCAACGCGTCGGCTCGTCGTTGGAGCATCTTGGCTACACCTTTACTGAAACCATCGAAGAAGCGGATGTTATTGTTTTAAACACCTGTGTCGTGCGTCAATCTGCCGAAGATAAAGCGATGGGGCGGTTGACATCGCTCTCCCCGCTCAAGAAACAAAACCCAAATCTTGTCATCAACTTAATGGGCTGTATGCAAAAATCTCCGAGTTCTCACAGAACTCGGAGATTTCATTTGCAGAGTTAAGCAAACTCCAGGAAATGCGGCGGGACATATCTTGAGGTATAATACACATAATAATGTAATTTTATACACACAAGAAAGCGGTAAAGATGCGAACCAATATTGTTCTCGACGACAAACTTATCCAGCGCGCCCAAAAGTTGACTGGTATTAAGACCAAGCGCGAAGTGGTGCATGAGGCGTTGAAACTTTTCATTCTTTTGAATGAGCAGGCAGAACTCCGTTCCTTGCGCGGAAAATTGCCCTGGGACGGTGATCTCGGAATTCAACGCCAATCACGTGTGGTGGTGAATTAGTCATGCTTGTTGTTGATACTACCGTTTGGGTGGATTATTTCAACGGCGCTGAAAACCCACAGACTAATTATCTCCACGCTGTTCTGGATCAAACGCCTATCCTCATTGGGGACTTAATATTAGCAGAAGTGTTGCAGGGCTTTCGCCACGACCCCGACTTTGAAAAAGTCCGCCGTGCATTGGGAAAGTATGTGCAGGTGCATATGGTTAACCCGGCATTGGCGGTGCAGAGTGCAAGGAACTATCGTTTTCTACGACAAAAAGGAATCACTGTCCGCAAGACAATTGATAGCCTGATTGCCACGTATTGTATTGAGAACGATCACGAATTACTGCACAACGACAGTGACTTCGATGGATATGAAAAGCATTTGGGACTGAAGGTGATTCATCCGTAATTCCGATCGCTCTTGGTATAATTCGCCCCTATGAAATACCATATCTGGACTGAAGGCTGCCAAATGAACGTCGCCGACTCGCAACGGGTCGGCTCGTCGTTGGAGCATCTTGGCTACACCTTTACTAGAACCGGTATTCGTAACGCAGTCGATTCATAATTCTTTGTTTGCAGGTTCGAATCCTGCTGGGCCCATTGAAAACGCTTAGGTTTTAAAAAGCCTGAGCGTTTTGGTTTTAAAATTATATTAGAAATAGATATTTATACAGCGTATGCGCTTTATAACCACCTGTACGGGTTTTATACGTCATGCTGTAGAAACCCTATTTGGGTGCTTACTTAAGATTTTCCCGAGGCCTAATAACGATTCCATAAGATCAGTTCTCGAATTTCTTCTAGCGATCTCCCCCAAGTGGTGGAGTTCAACATTCCCCGGTCGATGGGTGCGGCCGGAGAGGGTTTGGCGTATGATGGATTCAAGGCTTGCAAAATAGTTTGAGCCAAACGCAAAACACTTTTGCATGAGGTCAAATCTGTGCGCAGCAAGGGCACAACTCATTAAACAATAGTTCATAACAATCTGCAGCTTGGGTGCGTTAGTTTCGCACGCTGGAGAAGCTCAGATGAAAGGATGAAAAAATGCCATTTAACAATAAATCCCGTTTAGACCCATCCCAGGTGGAGGACCGGCGCGGCCGGGGCGCAGGGACCGCCATCGCTTTTGGAGGCGGAGGAATTGCTGTGATCATCACGATCGTTGCCATGCTGTTCGGCGTGAACCTCAGTGATCTAACGAATATTGCTACCGGGCAGCAACAGGCACCATTCTCAACTGAAAGTGCAGGCGGAACCAATGACCTGGAAGCGCAATGCCAAACGGGAGCAGACGCAAATACCCGCGAGGACTGCCGCATCGTGGGCTTCGTCAATAGCATCCAATCTTTTTGGACCGGTGAATTTGCCAGTCGCGGAGCCCAGTACACAGAGGCTGATACAGTTCTTTTCACGGGGTCAACGGAGGCTGCTTGTGGATCCGCCAGCACCGCAATGGGACCGTTCTACTGTCCGAGCGACCAGAAGGTTTATCTGGACCTCGATTTCTTTAACGAACTACAAACCCGCTTTGGCGCTCAGGGCGGTCCGTTCGCCGAGGCGTATGTACTGGCGCATGAGTACGGCCATCACGTGCAGAACCTGCTGGGTGCACTGTCGAACAGTTCAAACGCCACGGGACCAGAGAGCGAGTCAGTCCAGACGGAACTCCAGGCTGACTGTCTGGCTGGAGTCTGGGCGTTCCACGCCACCGAGACTGGTTTCTTAACGCAGGTGACGGATCAGGACATCGCCCAGGCTCTGGACGCCGCCGCTTCCGTGGGCGATGACCGTATCCAGCGCGAAACGCAGGGCTACGTCTCACCCGAGTCATGGACTCATGGATCGTCTGAGCAGCGGCAACTGGCGCTCAAAGACGGTCTGCAAAGCGGTGATATGGCTACCTGCGATTCGCCGGGCTGGACGCCATAAACATCAATTAAACTTCGACCCTGACGCGTTGAAAAAGATTAAGCTCCTCGCAATCACGGATTCAATCTGTGATTGCGAGGAGCTTTCTGCTGGTTGGTGTAAAATTGTAGCCGTACGGGAAATAGATCCATTGAGTGCCTTATACTGAACAAAATAATCATCTGACTGGAACATTTATGGCAAACAGTAATCTCACAGACGCCAAAAGGGCAAAAAACGACGAGTTCTATACCCAGTACCCTGATATTGAAAAAGAAATTTCAGCGTATTTAGAATTCAACCCGGATGTGTTTCGGGGCAAGACGGTGCTGTTACCCTGTGATGACCCGGAATGGAGTAACTTTACCAAGTATTTTGCCCAAAATTTCGAGAGGCTTGGGTTGAAAAAACTGATCAGTACCAGTTACGCGGCGGAGAGCAAAACCTATCAAGGCGTTTACCAACCCTCGCTCTTTGAAATCAATGACCCGCAATTTGACGAAACCAAAACAATAATAAACGGAAAGATTTTTACCTTGACCCATGATAAAACGGGTGACCATAAGGTCAACGTGGATGACCTGGAATGGCATTACCTGAAAGGCGATGACGATTTTAGAAGCGCAGAGATAAAAAAATTACGCGATGAAATCATTACCAACCCGCCTTTCTCGCTGTTCCGTGAGTTTTTAGCATGGATTATAGAGACTGGCAAGCAGTTTGTAGTGATTAGCAATTTGAACGCCATTATGTACAAGGAAATTTTTCCACTGATTAAGAACGATAAAATGTGGCTGGGTAACGGTTTTCATGCTGGCAATGCTTACTTTTCAACGCCTTTTGCCAACGAAGCAAACTGCCAAATCCGAATCCAGCGGTAAATCAAACTGTCCGCTGTGTGCCATTGGACATGACGCCAACAAGAGTAAACTCTGGAAACTAACCGAAATGGACGCTGACCACGTCGCCGCTTGGAGCAAAGGCGGCGGGACAAATATCAAGAACTGTCAAATGTTATGTAAGACACACAATCGAGCAAAAGGGAATCGTTAAAGGCAAAAAGCAGGCTAACGCAGCGCCAGTATCCCGCAGCCCCGAAAGTGCATCGGGACGAGAGAGCGTGCGGGACTTACGCAAACCGTTCGGTCACCAGAGGCTGATACAACCCAAGGAGCAATCAATGCGGTTAGCAGAATTTATTCTCGCGAACGTCGAGCCCATCCTCGCAGAATGGGAAGCGTTTGCGCTCACCCTCACGCCAGGGGCGAACATGACAAAGCTCGCCCTGCGTGACCACAGCCAGGCGATCCTGCTGGCATCCGCGCGGGATATGGAGGTCAACCAGAGCCCCGCGCAGCAGGCGGACAAGTCCAAAGGCCACGGCGGCGCGGACACCACGGCGAGCGACCAGCTCGACATTGCCTCGGCACGGCACGCCGAAGAGCGCGTCGGCGCGGGCTTCGACCTCATCGAGGTTGTTGCCGAATATCGCGCCCTGCGCGCCAGCGTCCTGCGCCTCTGGCGCAAGAGTTTTCTGCAGCCCGACCTCGACGACATCGACGACATCACCCGCTTTAACGAGGCGATCGATCAGTCGCTCGCCGAAGCCATCGACAGTTACACCGAGCGCGTCGATCGGTCCCGTCAATTGTTCCTGGCGATCCTGGGCCACGATCTGCACAATCCGCTGACCGCCATTCGCATGAGCGCGCAGCTTGTCTCGCGGAAAAATGCAGACCAGCAGTCTATTGAGGCGCTGTCGATGATCGGCACGGAATCGGAGGCGATGATAAAGTTAACCAGGGATATGATCGACTTCTCATCGACGTGGCTGGGCAGTGCCATGCCGCTGAATTACGAGCCGGTCGATCTGCAAATTCTCTGTCGTGAAGTGGTCGACGAATTCCGCGCGACGCACCCGCAGCGCACGCTGCACTTTAACCCGCGCGGCGACCTCACCGGCAATTGGGATGCGGCCCGCATCCGACAGGTCGTCTCCAACCTGTTGGGCAACGCGCTTAAGCACGGGTCGCCAAAGGGACCGGTCGAACTATCTGCCGCTTTAGAAGGGTTGACCGTAGTGTTGAGCGTGCATAATGAAGGCGCGCCGATCCCGCCGGAGGCGCTGCCAACGCTCTTCGATCCGCTGGTGCGTCATGCTACGGTTGAATCGGCATTGCATCGGGCTCCGGGCAGCATCGGGCTGGGCTTGTACATCGTGCGTGAGATTGTCAATGCCAAGGGGGGTACGATCACGGTCGCCTCGACGGCGCAGGCCGGCACGACGTTCACTGTCCGCCTTCCGCGTCAGCTTGGGTTGAAGGCGACGAGCGCAGCAACGCGAAAACCGGGTTAACAAAGCATTAGAAGAGCTAATGATCTGCACTTTCAAAATGTACTTCAACTGGACTTGAACCGAAGACCGCTAGCTTACTAGTTGCTGTCCAATTTAGGTGAAACTGAAGCCGCAATGATGCGGCGTTTTTGTTTCTTGAATCTAGATAGTTCTTGTTATAATTCCCAGCCTACGAAGTCCAGCGTTTTACAACTTGGATACTCGTAACTTTAGCAAGGAGCAGGATGAAATACCATATCTGGACCGAAGGCTGCCAAATGAATGTCGCCGACTCACAGCGGGTTGGCTCGTCGTTGGAGCATCTTGGCTACACCCTTACTGAAACCATTGAAGAAGCGGACGTTATTGTTTTAAACACCTGTGTTGTGCGCCAATCTGCGGAAGACAAGGCGATGGGGCGTTTGACTTCGCTTTCGCCGCTCAAAAAGAAGAATCCTAATCTTGTTATCAACCTAATGGGCTGTATGGTTGGCGTGCGCGGCGCGGAGAAATTACGCGCGAAACTTCCGTATGTGGATGTGTTTTCGCCGCCCTCCGACCCGGGTCCGTTGATCTCGCATCTCACGCAGGGCGAAATCCATTCCATCGAAGATTCTGAAACCACGCGCCGCTTCCTGATGATGGACGATGAATTAATCCTGCCGGTTGCCGAGCAAAACAAACTCATCAGCGCGCATGTGCCGATCGTCTATGGCTGCTCGCATGCATGCACATTCTGCATCATCCCTTCCAAGCGCGGCGGCGAACGTTCACGTCCCGTTGGCGATGTTGTCGCGGAGATCCGCTCACTCGCGAAGCAGGGCGTGAAGGAAGTAACGCTTCTCGGTCAAATCGTAGATCGCTATGGCAAGGATATTCCCGATGGTCCCAATCTCGCGGGTTTGCTGCGCCTCGTGCATGAAGTTGAAGGTATTGAGCGCATCCGCTTCCTGACCTCGCATCCCAATTATTTCACCGAAGAACTTATGGATACCATCGCGGCGCTTCCCAAAGTGATGCCGCATATCGAAGTCCCCATTCAAGCGGGCGATGACGAAGTGCTGCTCAACATGAAGCGCGGATACACCCAGCAGGATTATCGCAACCTCATCGCCATGATCCGCAGTAAAATTCCGGATTGTTCCATCGCGACGGATATTATTGTTGGATTCCCCGGCGAGACCGAAGAACAATTTATGGAGACGTACCGCGTCCTCTCCGACCTTCGGCTGGATGTGGCGCATTTAGCTCGCTACTCGCTGAGAGAGGGTACCGTCGCCACCCGCCGCATGGACGACAACGTCCCTGAAGAAGATAAGCTGCGCCGCCTGCACATGCTTGATGACATGCAGGAACAGATCGTCGGCGAGATCAACAAGAAATACCTTGGTCAAACTGTGGAAGTCTTGTTCGAAGAAAAAGTCAAAGGACGCTGGCGCGGCAGAACGCCCACCAACAAACTTGTCTTCGTCGAATCGGATGACGATCTAAAAGGCAAGGTCATCCCCGTCACCGTCACATGGACGGGACCGTGGTCCATGCAGGCGAACCTGCTAAAGCAACCTGAATTAATTTCTTTGTAATGCCCGTAGGGGCGACCCATTGGGTCGCCCCTACATTTTTTGCAGGGAACATGAAAAATAAAATCCGCCCACTTGCCATTTGTGTATTTCGTAAAAATGATCGTATTCTCGTTGCTGAAGGATATGACCCGCTCAAGCAGCAAACATTCTATCGTCCGCTGGGCGGCGGCATTGAGTTTGGCGAAAAAGCTGAAGATACAGTGCGGCGTGAATTGAAAGAGGAATTGAATGTGGAAGTGGGGGAGGTGCGTTATCTTGGCACGCTTGAAAACATCTTCGTCTTCACCGGGACTCCCAGTCACGAGATCGTGATGATTTTTGATGGGGTGTTGGTCGACTCTGGGTTGTATGAGCAGGCTGTGATCGTAGGTGAAGAAGCGAACGGTGATACTATCCGCGCCATGTGGAAGAATCTGGATGAGTTTGGTGAAGACAAATCCATTTTATATCCACACGGTTTGTTGGAGTTGCTTGTAGGTAAATGAGATATGAATAAAGGAAAACTCCTTTCTGGTTTATTCATCTTGATCTTTGGAAGTGCTGCCTATTCTTATTACCCAACCTTGCTCAGCGATGGCAAAACATTGGTTCTTTATGATGCGGCTTCGGGCGATATCCCCAGCACATCGGTAATGAGTTTCACAGATTTTCCGCCGGGTGTTGCTTTGCCAACGTTCTCAGAGGGTACAACCGTTGTGGACACAACAATTTCCAGCATGGATACATATGCCGGATGGGTAGCGGGTGAAGTAACGACACCCGGCTTTCCTATTCTGGATCGAACAGTGGGCGTGCGCGTGAATTTCACTGTACAAGTGGACAGTGAAGCGCACACCAATAATGACCGTGCGGGCTTCAGCGTAATTATCCTTGACAAAGCTGCGAAAGGGATCGAAACTATCTTTTTGGGAGAATGAGATCTGGGTAAAAAGCGACGATGGTACCGGAGGCTTATTCAAACACGGCGAGGGGATTGCTTTTAGGACCAGCGCTCTGACAGATTATCAAGTGACATTTATGGGGGACACGTACACATTGACCGCCAATGCAATACCGCTTCTCACCGGTCCCTTGCGCGATTACAGCGCATTCACTGGTTTCCCTGATCCGTATGAGGCGCCGAATTTTCTCTTTTTAGGAGATAACACTACTTCTGCCCAGGCGCGTGTGCGGTTGCGTTTTGTTTCTGTAACTGGTACAGAGCCTGTAGTACCCACAAGCAGCGGTGCAACTTCCTTACCTACGGCTTCGTCTACACCTCAACCACAACCCAGTGCGACACTAAATCCATCTCTTCCTCAGCCCAATCCCGTTTTTAAATTATGCCCATCTGGCTGGCTGGTTGGAGTTGTGGTGATCGCCAGTACCATGACGATCAAGAAGACTAGGCGCCACCGTGCGAATCGTTTCTGATGTGAGAGAAGAAATAATGAATAAGTTCAGGCTGGGATTCTGACATTTATCTATTGGGTTATGGAATCTGAACAACTATAATCCTCGTTGGAAGAGAGGCGAAACTGTGACCACTGAAACTTCGAAACCAAAAGCATTGATTGTCACTGCGTGGGTGTTTTTACTGTTGGCTTCAAATTTACCTCGGATCATTTTGCAGGAAGTTTTTGATTTTCAGGTCTCAAGCGATTTGGGATCTGGCATGGCGATGGCGGTTGTCCTGATCGGTCTGGCGTTGACGTTTGTTTGGAGTGCAGTGCGGTCTCTGCGACCATTCTTTATTTTGTTCGTTGTATTGGTCGGTGTTGAATGGTTTGTTTTTACAAAGATCGATCAACTATCATTCTATCAAGCCTGGTTGAATAACCCAACGTTCAATGTTTTTATGCTGGCTGATCAGTCCCTGCGTTTGATGGTGACGCTGGTTATCATTGCTGCGCTGTTCGTGTTGAAGAAAACCAGAAGCGCATTCTTTCTTATCAAAGGGGATACGAATGCGCTGACGGAACCCGTAAAATGGATGGGCATCAAACCCGGTGAACGCTGGAAGCAGGTGGGACGTAATTTCGCTGTTATTCTTAGCCTCGGCACATTGACCTTTCTAATTCTCGCAGGTCGCCCGCCCTTGGATATCGCCATCCGTGCCTTGCCTTTTCTCCCGGCAATCTTGCTTGCGGCGATGTTGAATGCCTTCAACGAAGAGATGACTTATAAAGCCTCGTTCTTATCTGTGTTGGAAGATGTGGTGGGCAGAAATCAGGCGTTGTGGTTGATGGCGGCTTATTTTGGGATCGGTCATTTCTATGGCATTCCTTATGGCGTAATCGGTGTATTAATGGCGGGCTTTCTTGGCTGGTTTCTGGGCAAGTCCATGCTTGAAACACGCGGCATGGGGTGGGCGTGGTTCATCCATTTTTGGCAGGATGTGTTGATCTTCGCTTTTCTGGCGATCGGTTCGATCACGCCAGGCGGAGGATAAAAATCTTTTAAAGGAGGATCTATTCTATGCGTTGGGATGAATTAACAAGCGACCAATTTCCAGAGGCGGTTCAAAAGGCGGAGGGCGTATGCCTGCTACCCTTGTCCTGTGTCGAGCGACACGGGCATCATCTTCCCTTAGCCACCGACATGTTCATCGGGCGCGAAACATGCAATCGTGCGGCTGCGCTGGAGCCTGCGATGGTTTTCCCAGATTACATCTTCACCCAGATTTTGGAAGCGCGTCATTATCCAGGCTGTGTTGGCATCGACGCCGATTTGACGATCCGCCTACTGGAGAATGTCTGCCGCGAAATTGCGCGCAACGGACTCAAGAAGATCGTCTTCGTCAACGCGCATGGCGGCAACGACAATCTTATCCATTACTTCACGCAGATCCAACTGGCGAGTCCGCGTGATTACGTGGTCTATGTGGTCACACCTGATTTCAGTGAGGAAGATGCCACCATGATCAAAACGCAATGGAAAACTACCGTGGACGGTCACGCCGGTGAAAAAGAGACCAGCGCCATCATGGCAATCCATCCTGATCTGGTTCATAGCGATGCGCTGCCAACAAATAAAGAGGGCTATCCATTGGATCGTTTAAAACACTTGCGCGATCTAGGCGTTGACGTAGGAATTTGGTGGTATGCCGATTATCCCTATCATTATTGTGGAGATGGCATCCCCGCAACAGTCGATAAAGGCAATCGCTGGCTGGATGCGCGTGCCCGTGCCTTTGCAAAAGTCATCCGCGCGATCAAGGATGATAACGAAACCAAGCGATTGCAGGATGAGTTTTTTGGAAGAGTGTAATATTGCCCTGTGCATTTGATGAAAAACAAAGCGACTCGCCATATTTAAGGCGAGTCGCTTTGTGAATATTTGAGATGCAAATTATTTTCTGGCTGGGAACCAGTTTTTGAGATCGCGTCTGTTTCCCAAAAACACAAAGCCGGTCACAGCGATGCCCAGGAAATAGATGAAATACGCCAAGTTTGTAAAGCTAATGCCAACGTCTTCCGTAGAGATGTTGGCATCTTCCATTTCCAGTAATATGTTCGAATCCAATATGGATTGCCAGAACAACAGGATGCCCAGAATAACGATCCCTATCACGATAACACCGAATCTTGAGAAGATGCCTTTTCGGCTGGTCAAACCGCGCACCATGAAATATGCGAGCCCGGTAAACATGAGCATATTCACGATGAACGAAATGATCGTGGAGGAAAAGGCTTGGTCTGAGGCATTCCACATCGCATCGGAGGCAAAGATATAGTCGATGGATGCGCCGATGTTGATTACGCTGATGAGAATGACGAAGAAATACAGGGCGGTAATGAACGGCGAATATACGGTTTGCGAACTGACAGGTCGCATCCCCAATGCTTTCAGCAGTTCCTTGGGATCGGGCAATAATTGGGCGATGGTATCGAGACCGCGCACACCGGGGCGGAAATCGATCCATTGGATCTTGGATAATGTTTCCGAAATTTTATCGTTGGTCTGGATCAGGATCGGGAAGACCATTTGCTGGGCTGGAACGGCTTCGGTATCTGCTTTGAATTGGGAAATGAGTGCAAACACCGCTTTGGCATCCTGGACTTTTTCTACTTGCGGATGCCCGTATTTTTTCAGGGTTTTGATCAGGTCTTCAGCAATGACACGGTCTTGGACGGCATAATCCACATAGAAAGGAACGGGGGTGGGGTTTTTAATCTTCGGGTCATGCGGATTGATGTATTTGGGGATGATGGCTTCGGGCCTGCCCCAGCGTTGCATGGCGGAAGAACGCAGGATAAAAAGCAAAACCAATCCGAAAACCAGTCCCGCCCATACAATCGCATCCAGTGACGGGTCATCATAAACAATCACGGACATAAATGAGGCGATGGGTAATGCCCACAAGGAAGTCTGCACTTGGGTGAAGTTGAATTTCCGTTTATAGATCTTGTAGGGGAGCGGCACCAAGATCCAGGGGATGAAGATCGTCCAAATCTCGGAGAGGGACAGAAGCGCAACCAAAATGCTAACGATAATGGCAACCCATACAATCGCTGGCGCTTTGAAACCGGTTTCAGGGGCAGGGTGTTGCTCCTGAATGGGTTGTTTCAGTTGTGAGAATAATTCCTCCAGCCCGGCTTTGTAGCTGCCGCGGAAGTCCACCCATTCGTATTTTTCAAGTTCAGGCGGCAAGTCTACGGCTTCAAAGATCAGGAGGATGACACGCTTATTTGTTTCAAGGAAATGCTGCCATTCCAGCGCCACATATTTGGACGCCAGGGAGGCTTGTGATACAACCAGTAAAACAGTATCGGCGTCTTTGAGGCCCTTATCAATTTGTCCTTTCCACGGGGTGCCGGGGATCAAGACCCGATAATCCAACCAGACGTAGTAGTCTTCACCTTCAAGTTTGCTGACGAGATCGTCCACAAACCCCAATTCGCGGCGAGAATAGCTCATAAAGATGTTTTTTGTCACAGAAATCTCCTTTGGGTTGGCAGGGAGTTACATATAATAAAAAACGAAACCCGCTCAGGCGGGTTTCGTTTCGTTTTGTTAATTCAATATGTGACAGTCACTTTTGTATTGATCAATTCGTAGGTGGTTAGAACGTAAAGTATCTGGCTGTTGCCATGAAGATTATGGCAAGCAGCATACTATACACATGGATCGGGGAAACGGTTTTGATGCGCTTTTGGAGCGCCTGAATCTGTGAGAGTTGTTCGGCTGTTGGTTTACCCTCGATCTGTGTGCCGAGTTGTCCGAGCTTGGCGTTACTGCTCCCGAAGATCGCACCGAATACAAATGCGATCAATCCGAAGACTGCGCCAATGCCGAAGCCGGTTCCAGCACCTGACCTGGTCCATGCAGAAGAAAACCCATCCGAGTCGATCCAATAGAGTCCGGCGCCTGCCAAAATAGTGGCGAAAGCCATTACAGTCATAAAGTTATGGAAGCGGACTTTATTCATCAGATGCTGTATGAATTTTTGGCCTGATTCACCTGTAGCGACAACACTGCGACTAATAAAAAATTCCATGATTAGTGCGCCGCCGCCCCAGAGAATCCCTGCAATGATGTGGACAAGCCGTAGAACAAGCATAAGAATGTGCATTCGTGCTCCTTTGAAGTTACCTATAAATTGAACAAAAAACGAAACCCGCATCCGCAGGTTTCGTTTCGAAATTACTATAAAGTGGTTTACTTTACCAAATTCCTCAGCACCGTATGCAGGATGCCGCCGTTGCGATAGTAATTTACTTCCACATCGGTATTCAATAATGCAGTGGCTTGGAATTCGACCACAGAACCGTCGGCGCGTTTTGCCTTCACGGTCAGCACCTGCTTCGGCTGGACAGTAGTCACGCCTTCGATATCATAGACTTCGTCACCCTTTAAACCGAGCGATTCGGCGTTTTGACCCTCGATAAATTTCAACGGCAGGATGCCCATACCAACTAAATTCGAGCGATGGATGCGTTCAAACGATTCAGCGATGACAGCTTTCACGCCTTGCAGCAATGGTCCCTTTGCCGCCCAGTCACGGCTGGAACCGGTGCCATATTCTTTGCCAGCGAGGATGATCGCAGGCACGCCTTCACTTTGATATTTCATCGCCGCATCATACATGGACATGATTTCCCCGCTGGTGTGATGTTTCGTCCAGTTGCCTTCTTTGGGGGCAACCAAGTTATTCTTCAAACGAATGTTTGCAAATGTACCGCGTGCCATCACGAGGTCATTACCGCGCCGTGCGCCATACGAGTTGAAGTATTGGGGAGCTACATCGCGTTCCTGTAGATACTTTCCAGCTGGGCTATCCGCGGCGATGTTGCCAGCGGGCGAGATGTGATCGGTCGTGATCGAGTCACCGAACAAGCCCAGCACGCGCGCTGACTTGATATCTTTCACTGCGCCAGCTTCCATTGAAAGTTCCTGGAAATACGGCGGGTGATGAATATACGTAGAACTTTCATCCCACGCATAGATGTCACCGCCAGTGACCTTGATCTCTTTCCACATATCCGAGCCGCTGAACACATCGGCATATTTATCCTGGAACATTTCGACTTTGAGGCTGGATGCGATCGTGTCACTGATCTCTTTTTGAGAGGGCCACAGATCTTTGAGGTAAACGTCCGCGCCATTTTGATCGATGCCGAGCGGTTCGTTGTTCAGGTCAATATCCACGGTGCCAGCCAACGCATATGCGACGACGAGCGGCGGACTGGCGAGGAAGTTTGCCTTCACCAACGGGTGGACTCGGCCCTCGAAGTTTCGATTCCCTGAGATGACCGCCGCCGCCACCAAATCGGACCCGGTCACTGCTTTGGCGACTTCACCTGGGAGCGGCCCCGAATTTCCGATACAGGTCGTGCAGCCGTACGCGATGACATTGAATCCAAGTTTGGAAAGCGGATCGATCAAGCCTGCGTTCTTCAGATATTCAGTTACAACGAGTGAGCCGGGAGCCAGAGATGTCTTGACGTAAGGCTTCACCTTCAAGCCTTTTTCAACCGCCTTCTTGGCGACCAGTCCCGCCGCAACCATCACCGATGGGTTGGATGTATTCGTGCAGGAGGTGATCGCAGCGATCACGATCGCGCCGTGCCTCATCTTTTGTGCGCCGCCGTTGGTTCCGAATGTGGCTTCGTTATTCAAGGCTTCAGGCTTGAGTTCGAAGCCGCGTTCTTTTACAGGCGCAGATAATGCTTTGTTGAATGTCTCTTTTAATTCAGACATCGGCACGCGGTCTTGTGGACGTTTGGGTCCAGCGAGTGACGGCACAACGGATGTGAGGTCCAGCTCGAGGGTGTCGGTGTATTCGGGTTCGGGCATGCCGGGCTCATGGAACAGTCCCTGCGCGCGCATGTAGGCTTCAGTTAGGGCAACGGTCTCTTCGGAGCGACCAGTTAGACGCATGTAGCGAAGCGCTTCAGCATCCACAGGGAAGTAACCAATGGTGGCGCCGTATTCAGGAGCCATGTTTGCGATGGTGGCGCGGTCAGTCAGACTCATCATTTCAAGTCCGGGACCGTAGAACTCAACGAACTTATCCACCACGCCTTTTTTGCGGAGCATTTGTGTGACGGTGAGAACGAGATCAGTAGCAGTGACGCCATCATTGAGTTTGCCGAAGAGTTTGAAACCGATCACATCTGGCAGGAGCATGTCCATGGGTTGACCGAGCATTACAGCCTCGGCTTCGATGCCGCCCACGCCCCAACCGACAACGCCGAGACCGTTGATCATCGTGGTGTGTGAGTCGGTGCCGACCAATGTATCGGGGAACGCCAAGACTTCCGAAGTCTCCGAGATTTCGGAAGTCTTCGTCATAACAACGTCAGCCAGATATTCGAGATTGACTTGATGCACGATGCCGGTCATTGGTGGCACAACGCGGAAATTCTTGAAGGCTTGCTGACCCCATTTGAGGAATTCATAACGTTCGCGGTTGCGCAGGAATTCCATTTCAGTGTTGCGATTGAGCGCATCGGCGGTGGCGAAGAAATCGACCTGCACTGAGTGGTCAATGACCAGATCAACCGGCACAAGCGGATTGATCTTCTTCGGGTCGCCGCCGAGTTTGGCAACTGCAGAACGCATTGCCGCGAGATCGACCACTGCGGGTACGCCGGTGAAATCTTGCATCACCACGCGGGCGGGCAAAAACGGAATGCCGGGGCGGTTGCCTTTGGCAGTCCATGCGGCGATGTTCTTTACGTCGGTTTGCGTGATCTCTTTGTCGTTGCATTGACGCAGAGCTGCTTCGAGCACGATGCGGATCGAAAACGGCAGCCGCTTGAGTTGAGTCAGACCCGCTTTTTCCAGCGCGTCCAGTCGGTAGATAACGTAACTCTTATTCCCCACTTTTAATACGTCGCGTGAATTGAATAGATCGTTCATGTGGTACTCCCTTTGGTGATTTAATATTGTAGGGGCGGGGTTTCCCCGCCCTGGGCGAGGAGACCTCGCCCCTGCATTTATCACCACAAGACTGCGACACTTGCACATGCCGCAAGTGCAGGCGAGAACATAAAGGAGCGCTTTACTATCCCTGCCTGTGTGGTGCTATTTATATTTTTAGATCTTGTTTGAGTTGCGCTACAAGTTTTTCTTTTTCGGCATCCGGCAGGAAGCCCGCCTGCGCCGCGGCAACAATGCGTTCCTTCAAAACAGTTTGCGGCATTTGCAGGTCTTCACAAGCCACATAATATTCATGGCTTAACGTGATCCGCGAGATGCTTGGGTCATCGGTATTGATGGTGGTGTTAATTCCAGCTTTCAACATATTTAAAAGCGGGTGAGCTCCCAATGCCGGAACCACGCCGCTTTGATAATTACTTGTGATACAGACTTCAAAAGCAGTGCCGCGTTCTTTTGCCAGGGCGGTAATGTTGGCGTCTTCAAGCACGCGCACACCATGACCAATTCGATCTGCGCCCAATTCATCAATCGCTTCCCGAATGTGTGTTGCCGGACCCCATTCACCGGCGTGGATGGTCACATGCAAACCGGCTTGTTGCGCTTCTTTGAAGATCCCATAGAACGGTTCAGACTTGAATTCCGCTTCGTTGCCAGCCAGGTCAAGCGCCACAATCCCGTTTTCAACATGTTCTGCGGCGAGCCAGGCAACCTGCTCGGCAAGATCAGGGCTTTCATGGCGGTTGACCGATGCGATCAACTTCACGATCACACCGTTTTTCTCGGCGGCTTCCTTGGAACTTGCCATGACCCAATCGATCACATCGTGGAGGGGGAAACGTTCGGCACGGCTGAGTGCCACCGGGGTGAAGCGCAACTCCATATATTTCACATTATCCCTGGCAGCATCTTCGATCGCTTCACGCGTGATGCGATGGATCACATCGGGCGAACGATAGAACATGCGCAAGGTATTGAATTTGGAAAGAAAATTTTGGAAAGTGAACTTCTCTTCTGCCTGCACCTGCACCAGCGTGCTCAAGCGCAACACATCTTCAGGGATCTCAAGCCCATGCTGGCGCGCAATATCCACCATGGTATCCAAACGCAACGAGCCCTCCAAATGGCGGTGTAATTCCACCTTCGGGAGGGCACGATATGTGTTGAGCGAAGCGGTAACTCGTTCTGTCATACTTCTAAGTTTGGGTTAGTGTCGTCTGCGTTTCTTTTTCTTTTCGTTTTCACTCGCTGAAACGTTCTGGGTGACTTCGGGCGCAGCGCCGGTTTCCACGGGGGTGATCTCCACTGACCGGCGTTGTGCCGCAAATGCGCGGCTCACGATCAGCCCGCGAATATCTTCCATCAACTGTGCGAACATTTCGGAGGCTCGTGTTTTATATTGTACCAGCGGGTCGCGTTGTGCGTAAGCCTCCAAACCAATCGAGACTCTCAGGGCTTCGATGCGGGTGAGATACTCCACCCATAGTTCGGATGTAGCGCCCAGCAACAACTGACGGCGGACTTCATTCAAAATATATTTGCCAATGGACTCGACCAACGCTTCGCGGTCAGACTCACCCAGGCTTGCCACGCTTTCATTGAGTTTTTCTCCGCCGAAAGCCATCTTCGCCGCCGGACCAAAATCTGCCACGCGGGTGGCATTTGCCGAGAGTCGGTTGAATTCGCTTTGACCGATCGCCAGCCGTAATGCCTCATCTGCTTTTTCAAGATGTTCCAAAACATCTTCGGTGAGTTGATCGGCATCGGCGCCTTCTAGCAATTGCGCGATGAGGAAGATATAGCCAAAGCGGTTGAAGACCTGTTTCACCTGACGATGGGTTCTCTGATCGAAGACGGTGCGGGCGCCTTGTGAGAGCGACAACAAGAGCTGGAATTTTGTCGTGTCGTTTAACTCGGAAGGCATCAATCCATCAATATCGTTCGCAACCTGACCATTCTCACCGATCAGTCGTACACGGCGCTGTTCCATGGCTTTGCCGGCCACATCCTGAATTTGATCCGCTGCATCGTCCCAGTCTTTGATCTCGAACTTATCGCCCAGCGGTTCGCCAATACGGTTCTGCACAGACTGGATCAAGCGGGAGGCATACAGCCCGGTCAATTGGGCGGTGACCATGTTCTTGACGGTTTCTTTGTCGTCATAAGGGTCTTCGCCGAAAGAACGGAGTTGCTCATTGTTTAATTTGATTGGTACACCGGTCAGCGCATTAACTTCTTCGAGCATCTTTTGCGGACGAGGCTGCTCTGCGTCTTCCATATCGCGCAAACCATCAAAGTAGGCGTCCACCGAATCCATGCGGGAGGCGACTTGTGCTTCATACGCCTCTTCGGTGCGTTCGATCATTTCTTCGATGGCATTGAGGTGATGGGCATTCTCTGCTTCGATGGCGCGGGTGATGATATCCAGCGTGGATTGGCGGAAATCGTCAGATTTGGATAATTCTTTGAGTAGCAGTGCCAAGCCAAAACTGGGAAAGAGGCGGTTGTCTTCCATGAACGGCGGCTGGACTTGTTCAAGCCAGGCAATTAATTTCCAGGGTCCCTCTTCGTCCACGAGTCCGGTTTCAATGCGTTGTTTGATCTCCACATCCAGCATCTCTTGAATGTCATCGGTCAGATCTTCCTTCACGAAGATGCGGTCGCGCTGACTGTAGATCTGGGCGCGCTGTTGGTTGAGCACATCATCATATTCGAGCAGATGCTTGCGGACATCGAAGTTGGCGCCTTCGATGCGATGCTGTGATTGCTCGATGAGGTTACCGACCATGCGGACTTCGAGAGGCAGTGAGTCATCCACTTTGAGGCTGACCATGAGATCGCTCACACGTGAACCGCCCTGAATGCGCATGAGTTCATCCTCAAGCGAAAGATAAAAACGGGAAGAACCCGGGTCGCCCTGACGGGCGGCACGACCGCGCAACTGGTTATCGATACGACGGGCTTCGTGGCGTTCAGAACCAACGACATGCAAGCCGCCGAGTTCTTTCACGCGTTCCATGTCTTCAAAGTATTGCAGGAAGTGATTGACTTCAGCCGCGTAGATACCATGACTTGCAGGATCAACCTGCTTGAGAAGTTGGCGGCGTTCTTCAAGAGTCAGGTCAAACGGATTTTCATGACCCGCTTTGCGGAGCACACGATGAACCGCAGCGATGACTTCTTCTGCGATCTCACCGCCGAGTTTAATATCGACACCACGGCCAGCCATGTTGGTGGCGATGGTCACTGCGCCAAACGCACCTGCGCCTGCGATGATCTGCGATTCTTCCGTATGCTTGCGTGCATTCAACACTTGATGGGGGACACCCCCTTGTAGTACCGACTTCAGTCGGTTTACATCCTGATTACCAAGCCGCAAAACATCGAGAACAATTGCGAGGTTGGATGGGTCGTCCAGACTGACAGTGGTCAGCCCGAAGGGTTGGATGAACTTACGCAGAACATCCGGCGAGATCTTTTCGAGTGGTTCGTTGAATTGCGCCAACTCCGGAATGAGACGTCCATCCTCTTCGCGTTTGTTCGCATCCAACCAAACCTGTCGGACGAGAGCGATTTGCAGCAAACGGCGGACAGGCTCCGCTTTGAGGCGTTGCGAGAGTCGTTCGGATGAATCGACCGAAGTCGTACCGATCAAAAGCGGACGACCAAGCACATGTTCGCGCAGGATCGCTGTGCCCAGCGCGCGTAACTTTGCTTCCACCGTTCTGTAGATAACGTCCGGGTAATCCTTACGGCGATAGAAGAGCGGCGCCTTCTGGGTATCTTCGCGCCTGGCGAAATAGTTATAAGCGTACCCTTCATCGTCTTTGGTGCTGACTTCGATCAACGGTGCCTGCTTACCAAAGGCTTGATATTCCAGGTTGGGCGGTACCGGCGTGACTTCGATCTTATAAATGTTGTTGAACTCTTCCGCTTCGGTGATGGCAGTACCGGTCATGCCCGCGAGCTTCTGATACATGCGGAAATAATTCTGGATGGTGATGGTGGCATAGGTGACGTTCTCAGCCTCGATCTTGACACCTTCCTTGGCTTCCACCGCCTGATGTAAACCGTCGCTCCATCTACGACCCGGCATGAGGCGACCCGTGAACTCGTCAATGATAATGACCTTGCCACCCTGCACGAGATAATCCTTGTTGCGTTTGAAAAGGAATTGCGCGCGCATGGCTTGTTCAAGATAGCCGCGCAAACGTGCCTGTTCAGGTGTTACATCTTCAGGTCGGTCCGGGTCCATTAACTGTTGACCGAGCAATTGTTCGGCATGCGCCAAGCCAACTTCTGTGTAGGAGGCGTTGCGGTCCTTTTCGTTGACTTCATAATCTTCCGGCTTGAACTGAGCCACCACTTGCGACATCTTGCTATACCATTCCAGGTTGCCGGTGGAAGGTCCTGAAATAATCAACGGCGTACGCGCTTCATCGATCAACACATTATCCACTTCATCAATGACCGCGTAATGATGACCACGCTGCACGCGGTCGCTCAAGCTCATCGTCATATTGTCGCGCAAATAATCGAAACCGAATTCCGAGTTGGTGCCGTAGGTCACATCGGCATCGTACGCCAGCTTGCGGTCTACCATGCGGAGATGCTGTTGGTCCTCATGCGGCGACTCGCGTTCCAAATCCACCAAAAAAGCTTTCTTACCGTTTTCGGTCACAGCTGCCATTTGCAGAACGCCAATAGTCAAACCGAGCATGGTAAAGATCGGAGCCATCCAACGCGCATCGCGGCGCGCCAGATAATCATTAACCGTGATCAGGTGAATGCCCTTGCCAAGCAACGCGTTGAGATAGATCGGCAGGGTGGCAACCAGCGTCTTGCCTTCGCCCGTCCGCATCTCGGCGATCGAGCCGCGGTGCAAGATCACGCCGCCGATCAATTGGACATCATACGGACGCAAGCCGATGGTGCGTTTGGATGCTTCGCGCACCACCGCAAACGCTTCAGGCAGGATCTCTTCCAACGCATCCTGCTCAGCCTTGAATTGCGCCTTCACATCCAAGCCTTCCACGTTGCCCATGCTGGATGTGATGTGCTCACGGAATTCGTCCGTTTTGGCGCGTAAAGCTTCATCGCTTAACGCTTCGAATTCAGGCTCGAGTGAATTGATCTCTGCAATCACTCCGCTTAATTGTTCGATGATTTTTTTGTTGGGGTCGCCCCCGAAGATTTTTACAAAACTTTTTAGCATAATTTACCTTTTCGGATGAAGATTATAGCATGGGTATGTTAGCGGAATATAAATAAAATCAGCGCCCATCCGGAGAGGATGAGCGCTGTGGGTGGTTATCGGTTTTAGATCATGTTACGGTTTTTTGTTGTTTCCGCCGCCATTATTTTTGTTTCCACCATTATTATTACTTCCGCCATTATTATCTTTTGTTCTTTCGGGCTTCGGTGTCAGACCATACTGATTGCCATTATTACCATTTGGTTTTGGCGTGGCGTTGATATTGGTTGTTGAGCCATTATTGTTACTACTATTACTAGTATCTCCAGCCACTTCTGGTGACGGTGTTCCTGAAATTACTGTTACCGTCGTTGTCACTGTAACGGATGGCGTGCTGACCGTAACAACCGTGGGAGCTTCTGTGTTCACACCCATCAATTCAGAACTTGAAGATGATTCGTCACCTGCCGGGGGAGTCACTCCTTGAACACTAGACGGACTAATATACGTTCGAACCAATTCAGCTATTTTGTCTCGATAAAGATAAGCAACTGCGCCAGCTTCGATGGCAATTGCAGCGATCAAGGCAGTTTCCAGAATTTTGCTTGTTACCGTTGCAACAGTCCCAGCTGCGCCGTTACCGCCCTTTGCAGCATTTTTAACCCTAGCACATACGCCAATACCCAGTCCGATATTTGCGACTTGCCTTATATAAGCTTGACGGCGAGCTGTAAATATTTCGGACGGGTACGATCCTGCTGAATTTTTTAGTTTCGATAATAGATCGATAACTTCTTTTTCGCTTGAGGCGAAATCCATGCTAATCATCTTCTTCCATTTGCATGCCAAGGGCTTTGCGTAACTTGGCAATACCACGATTCTGGATCACCTTGATATTGTTAACATCCTTGCCGACGATCTCTGCGGTTTCCTTTAGACTGAAATCTTCCAGGAACCGTAAGACGATCACATGCCGCTGGTCTTCTGTCAATTCCGAATTCATGGCAGTGACAAGGCCCTCCATCAAAACCCGTTCTTCGATCTGGGTCTGGGTTGGGATGGCTGATTGACCTTTGCCGGTCATGTTGACGGCAATTTCCAGCGGGGCAGTGTGTTGGTTATACCGGGAGCGGTCCACTACAAGGTGATATGCCGTTTGGTAAAGGTATGAACGCAGGTTCGTGCGCGGACCTTTGCCCTGGGCGAATTGCTCCAAAAGTTGGGCGAACACATCTCCAACAATGTTATCTGCCACGAGCGGGTCATGACAGAGCCGCAGTGTATATTTGTAAATGGCGGGCGCAAATTCATCGAAGATCGTTGTTAGCGCTTCTTCATCCAGTTTTTGGGCGGCTTTGAGCAGTGCGACGCCATCTTTGATCATGGGAGGTCGCCCTTGCTTATCGGTTCTATATATAAGACGCCGGGTAGAATATAAAAGTTACTGGGAATCATGGTGTTCTGCATCGGTGTTGGCGATATTATAACCTTTTTAGCGCCTGTTCCCTACGCCGGTAGGAATTAGTACGAACTTGTCCTGTTTACGCAAGGAATAGTGCAAGCCTATCTCCTTAAGAATATTGTAATAGTTCGGTTGTAACAACCATTCCTTACGAGGAGTCTATCCGTATGAAGTTATTGATATAATTCAAGAG